>JAFYQC010000039.1 GCA_017547265.1 Kiritimatiellia bacterium
ACTGCGGAGTTCGAGATCGTAGTGCCGAACCTGGCGAGCGAGAAGTTGCCGGGACTTGAACAGGACAAAGATGCATACGGCGTTGTAATGTGCGGAGTGGAGCTTCCGATGGACCTCGTGGACTGCACTCCCGAGGACGGATGGACAGTGAAGGTCGCGGGGCTCCCGGCGGGGCTTAAGTTCACTGCGAAGGACATCATGAAGAAGGGATCCAAGACCGAAGTGGAGATACCCGCAAACACAATCTACGGCGTTTCGACGAAGACGGGCACGTTTACCGTCACGTTCACCGCGTCCAAGAAAGGCGAGGCGAATCAGGTCGCGACGATAACGATGCGCTTCGAGGCGCTTCCCGAATGGGCGCAGGGGACGTTCACGGGGTATGTCGCTGGCGATGACGGCGAATACGGTTTCGCCACGATGACCGCGGCGGCTAACGGGAAGGTCAGCGGGAAGATATCGCTCGACGGCACGAACTGGACCTTCAGCGCGTCGTCGTTTAGCCGTGTAGAACATGTAGAACGTGTAGAAGGGGGTATTGCGACGAATTTCGTCGTCGAGGCGGTCGCGAAGGCGGGGAAGGCGGAGAGAGATGTGGTGTTGTCAGTATCGGCGTGTGACGGCGGTCGCGGGGCGACCGCCCTACCGAATGCGGTGGTCGGGGGAACGTTCGGCGAGGGCGAGGTGAAGATGTGGCGCGGCATGTGGAAGGACAAGGCGACTGCCGCCGCGGCCAAGACCGAGCTCGCGAAATGGGAAGGAGTCTACACGCTCTCCCTTGAGGGGGATGACGACTGCGGAAGCGGGTACCTGTCCTTGACTGTTCGCAAGGACGGCAATGTGAAGGCTACGGGCAAGCTCGCGGACGGCACGAGCGTAAGCGCGACGTCGCCGCTCATGTACGACGAGGACGCCGGGTGGCTTGTCATGCTGTACGCGGCTCCGTCCGCGTACAAGGGCGGTGCCTTCGCATTGGCGGTGAGTTTCGCCGAGCCGCGCGGGGAACTCGGAAACGGTATTGGCGTTGCTTATTGGGCAAGCCGCAACCCAGAGGCAACCGGCGACCATGGCGATGGATTTGCCCGAGAGCTGGATTTCGTCGGTGCATACTACAATAAGCTTGAGAGCCTCTATGACTACTATCGCTCACTGCGGGTCGAGATGGACGATACGCCCGAGCTGTTCTTCTCCTACAAGGAAACGTATCTGGACGAGAACAACCGCAAGGTGACTGAGACCTTCTTGGATTCGGCGTCGGCCGTCGACACGCTAGGCCAGCCCGGCCTCACGGCGGCGGTGAACGAGAAGGGCGCGATAGTGGTCGAAAAGGCGACGAAGCCGGTGCAGGACAAGGAAACGAAGGAATGGTCATACAATGGCACGAACGATGGTGCACTGACGCTCTCGTTCACGCAGGCGACGGGCATCTTCAAGGGCTCGTACACGTTCTGGTACGACTACGAGTCGGCATACGACGACACGACCGAGAAGTCGACAATGGCGCATACGTCGAAGAATGTGAACTTTGAGGGAATCCTCGTGCAGGGCGAGGAGCCGATGATGGACGGCTTCTATCTCTGGGACGCGACGGGCGAGTACGCCGATCCTAAGACCGGCAAGACCAAGACCTACAAATACAAGCAGTCGTTCCCCGTGCGGCTCGTTGCTGAATAGCGGCAGAATGCTTGCCCGCCTTTAAATCCCGATTTTGGCGCAGGTCAACAACGGACGCCGTATTTTTGGTATAATTCATACTTCACATTGAAAGGACAAGAAAAGTGAAGATTGACACACTATGCGTTCAGGGCGGATGGTATCCTAAGTGTGGCGAGCCGCGCCAGGTTCCTGTGTATTCGTCTACGACGTTCAAGTACGACACAACGCAGCACATGGCTGACTTGTTTGACCTGAAAGCGCCAGGATATTTCTACACCCGACTCGCAAACCCTACGAACGACGCGGTGGCGAAGAAGATCGCCGCGCTTGAAGGCGGCGTGGCGGCGATTCTCACGAGCTCCGGACAGGCGGCCTCTACGTTTGCAGTCCTCAATCTCTGCAATGCGGGCGACCATGTCGTCTCGTCCGCGCAGATCTATGGCGGCACGTTCAATCTCTTCGCCGTTTCCCTCAAGAAGCTCGGCATTGAGTTCACTTTCGTCAACCCCGACGCGAGCGAGAAGGAGATTCAGGCCGCGTTTCGCCCGAACACGAAGTGCGTCTTTGGCGAGACGGTTGCGAACCCCTCTGGCTGCGTCCTCGACATCGCAAAGTTCGCGCGCGTCGCGCACAAGAACGGCGTGCCGTTGATCGTCGACAACACGTTCCCGACGCCGATCCTCTGCCGTCCGTTCGAGTTTGGCTGCGACATCGTCACCCACGCGACGACGAAGTACATGGACGGGCATTCCTCGCAGGTCGGCGGTTGCATCGTTGATTCTGGCAACTTCGACTGGTCGAAACACGCCGACAAGTTCCCCGGCCTCGTCGAGCCCGACGCCTCCTACCATGGCCTCAGCTATGTCAAGGCCTTCGGCAAGATGGCCTACATCGTGAAGTGCACCGCGCACCTGATGCGCGACTTCGGTTCGATCCCCTCGCCGTTCAACGCGTTTCTCCTGAACCTTGGCCTCGAGTCGCTGCACCTCAGGATTCGCCGCCACGCGGAATCGGCGCTCAAGATCGCCAAGTGGCTCAAGACCCAGAAGAAGGTCGCGTGGGTCAACTTCGCTGGGCTTCCTGACTCGAAGTACAACAAGCTCGTCAAGAAGCAGTTCAACGGCAACTCGCCGTGCGGCGTGATGACGTTCGGCATCAAGGGTGGCCGCAAGGCATCCATAAAGTTCATGGACTCGCTGAAGCTCATCGGCATCGTGACTCATGTTGCCGACGCCTGGAGTTGCGTCCTGCATCCTGCTTCGCACACACACCGACAGCTTACGGACGCGCAGCTCAAGGCGGCTGGCATCCCGCCGGACCTGATTCGCTTCTCAGTCGGTCTCGAGGATCCTGACGATCTCATAGCCGACTTGAAGCAGGCGCTGGCGAAGGTGAAGTGATTTCTGGAGGGCTTTGACGATGACGCAGTTCAAGGACGTTGGCAAGAGGGGCGGCGAGTGGATCGTTGCCGGTGCGCTCGGTGCGGTTGCGGCGCTTCTCTACTTCTGCACGATGGCGTCGTGTGCCTACCCAGGAGAGGGCGCGCACCTGATGACGCTGTGGAAGGGCCTTGACTCCGCTGCGGTCAACGTTCATCCGCTGATGGCGATATTCGCGCGGCTGTTCGGGTGCTCGAACATCCTTGGCCCGCTGTGCGGCATCGTGTCGGTCATTTCACTGTACCATCTGACGTCTTTCTTCGTCAGGGAGCGCATAGGTGGCGAGCTGCTCGCACAGTATGCCGACTCCATGGGGCGCATGGCCGGCATCGTCGCGGCTGTCGTGTTCATGGCGACGCCTGCTGTCCACCAGTCGTTTGTTCACCTCAGCTCATTCTCGTTCGATGCCACCTGGGCGTTTGTGACGGCTTCGCTCCTGATTCCCTACGCCCGCGCCAGTAAGAATTCAGGCTGGATATATCCCATGCTAATTGGCGTGTTTGCCGGGCTTGGGTTCGCCGACTCTCCGCTTTTCGGGCTCCTCGCGCCTTTCTACTTCTGCGGAGTTTGGGCGGTCTCTGGGAAACGCGGCGGAAAGCCGTATGGTGCGGCGTTTGTTTTCCTTCTAATTGCGATTGTCACGCTCTTCGCATACGCTCCCAGTGCTTCAGGTAACTTCACCGAGCACATGCGTGCCCACTGGAGCGAAACGAAGATGTGGCTCTCCGCTGAGGGCTGGTTCCTTGTCGGCGCTTTCGCGGTGTTGCCGTTCATCGTGGCGCTTTTCTCGAGCTTCGGAGCATACAACCGTGAGAGCGGTTTTTCCCAGTGGATATACCACGTTGCGATGAGCTTTGTGACGATTCTCGCCCTTGCCACTCCGCTCGCGCCCTCGCCGCTCATGCGCCCCTATGGACTTCTTCCAGTTGTGCCTTGTGCGTTTGCGGCGTTTACCGCTGCCTATCTCGTGACTTACTGGTGGTTGCTTGCCGTAGCGAAAGTCCGCAAGAACGAGTCGCTTGACGCCGAACCGGTGGCGATGAAAGGGCGCATGCTTGCCCTCGCCGTCCTTCCAGTGCTGTCGCTTGTGATGGGCATCACCGTTCTTCTGAACCTCTTCTCGTTCGATAGCTCGCGTGGCGATTTCGCCGACCGCACGGCCGAGAAGCTGATTGCCGACCTTGGAGACCGCACCTGGTTCATCACCGATGGTCTTCTCGACGATCATCTGCGTCTCGCCGCTGCGAAGGCGGGCAAAGAACTCAATCTCGTATGCCTGCAGCGTGACCTCGACGAGCGCTATCTCGGAGAGCTCGCGAAACTAGTCGAGGAAAAGGGGATTGGCGGCGACAAGAACCGCGAGCTTTCGATTTCGCTTTCGCTTGGCGTGCTTGCGTTCGTCCAGGACTGGTTCGCGTCAGATTCAGATATCGCGAAGAAGGCCGCCATATTCGGTGCCCCGGACCTCTGGTATGCCGCCGGGATAAAAGCTGTTCCTGAGTTTCTCTTCTTCGGCGCTGATCCAGGGCGCAAGCCCGACTGGAGCGCATGGGACGAGTTTGACAAGGTTCTTGCTCCGCCGAAGGATGTGAAGGAATGGGGCAGCTACCGACTCTGGAAGGAGAACGACCCGATCGAGCTCGCGCGTCTCCGGCTTCGCCGTCACGTCGGGCTTGTTGCAAATGACCGCGGTGTCTGGCTTCAGGACGCTGGTGACGACGACGGCGCGTTCAATATGTACGAGCTCGTCCTCAACTCTATCGACAGGGACAATGTATGCGCGCTTTTCAATGAGTTTGAGATGGCGCGCGCCGACCATCCAAAGGCGGTACGCAGGAAGCACGATATCGAGAAGGCGTTCAAGTCCATTGTCGAGGACAGGGACCGCCGCTACGTCCTCTGGAAGCTTGCGAACGTCTACGGCTACATCAGGAACCCCGAGATATTTGTCCGCCTCGGCTATACGTGGGCGAAGTCGGGGCGCCCGGGCGAGGCGCTTAACCAGATTCGTCGCGCCATCGACTTTGTTCCGACCGAGCGCCGCTCGAGCTTGCTCAACATGATGGCAGCGCTTTACGCGAGCGACAGCGACGTGAAGAAGTCGAGGGAGACTTACGAGGAAGTCCTTTCCAAGGACTCAGAGAACCACGACGCACTCGTCGGTCTCATGCGGCTCGAGCTCCTCGAGGGCAACAGCGCGAGGGCAATCGAGTACTTGGAGCGCGCGACGAAGGCTGCGCAGGACGATCCGCGCGTGGCAATCGAAGTCGCTATGCTCCACCTTATGAAGAACGAGCTTGCCGAGGCCAAGGCGATGCTCACGAGGTCAACCGATCTTGATCCTGCGAATCTCCAGGCGTGGTCGCTTCTCGCCGCCGTATCCTTGCAGCAGTTCGACGCGTCAAAGGATCCTGCCGAGAGGGCGGCGCTCCTCAAGAACGTTGAAAATGTCATCCTCCCGGAAATGGAAAAGAACGCAAAGGACGCGAGCGACTACAATATCCAGTCTACGCGTGCGTTCCTGATGCTGCGCCAGGGCAACGAGAAGCGTAAGGCCGCGCGCGACATGTTCGCCGCCGCCATCAAGACGCGCCCCGATGTCCAGGCGACGCAGGATATCGTGCTCGGTCTCGACATATCGCTTAACGACACGGCGGATGCGGAGTTCCACGCCAAGGAAATACTGAGGCGCAACCGCAAGGCGCCTCTCGCCAACTACGTCATGGGTTCTCTTGCGCTCCAGAAGGGCAAGTACGAGGAGGCGGAGATGTTCCTCAGGCGAGCTTGCGACACGACACGTCCTGTCGTCCTCGCGCAGAACGATCTCGCCGAGGTCTTAAGGCGTACGAATCGGCTTGAGGAGGCCGAGCGCTACGCTCGTCTCGCTGTTCGTACGGCTCCCGAGCTCTATGTCGCGTGGGAGACGCTCGGCTCGATTCTCCTTGACGCCAAGGGCGATCTCAACGAAGCCGAACAGTGCATAGTCAAGGCATGCGACCTTTCTAAGTCCGAGTCTGGCAAGGAGGAGGACGTTCGTATGCTCATCGCACTTGCGAGGGTGCAGATAGCGAAGGGCGACCGTCAGCGCGCAAACATGACGATTCGCAAGGTGAAGGGCCGCGTAAAGGAACTCTCGGAGTTCGAACGAGGGGAGTTCGAGGAGCTCAGCAAGAGTGTTCGCTGAACTGCTTCTTGCCGCAACTTTCCAGGTCGGGCCGTTCTACGAACAGCGACCCGCCGATGACTATCTTGCAGTTCGCCCGTTCTACGCCCACGAGGGCGATGTAGACGACGTCCTCTGGCCGGTCTTTACCTCCCATCGCGACTGGTGGCGGTTCTGCTTCCTCTTCCATTACCAGAGTCAGGACGACGGCGGCTGGCAGTTTGACTTCATGCCGCTCTGGTTCAACGGACACAAGCCTCAACGCGGCGAATCTGCCGCGGAGGACTACTGGGGGCTTTTCCCGATCTATGGCCACCATCCGCACCTTCTCCTGATGTACGACATCGACTTTGCGCTGTGGCCTGTCTGGATGCGATACAAGATGCCACGTCCTTCCGAGGGGAAATGGCTCACTACGAACACGGTGCTTTTCCCGTTCTTCAGCTGGCGCGACGATGGTGCCTGGAGCTTTTGGCCACTCTACGGGATAAACCACCAGCGAGAGAGCGACCACCAGTACGTCCTCTGGCCGATTGTTACTTGGGCTAACTACCGCGAGGACCGCGACACTGCGGGTGAGGGAAGCTCGTGGATGGTCTGGCCGCTTTACGGTCAGGTTCGCCGTGCGCGCGAGCGTCAGGATCTTTTCATCCCGCCGTTTTTCTCGTGGACAGAGACTTATTCAAAATCCTGGGTAGCGCATCGCAACTCCGCTCCCGAAATGCGTCTGCGCTGTCCTTGGCCGATCTTCGAGTGGGAGTGCAACGCGCGCAGGAGCCGCCTGTCGATATGGCCGCTCTACGAGCGCGTCGATTGGCGCTCTTATGACAAGGGTGACGCAGAGGGGTCTGTCACGCGCTTCGGCTGGAAGCTTGTCGAGCTCTACGACGACGAGACGCGCGTGTTTCCTTTCTGGACGAGCCGCAAGGACGATTCGTATTTCCGCCTTTGGCCTTTCTGGGAGACGGAAACTAGGAAGGACGGCTCGTCAAAGTCCCGGCTGTTTGCGCTTTTCCCGATGCGCTGGGTTCCTTCCGTCGACCGCAACTGGTCCAAGTTCTGGACGTTCTACGAGAAGGAGAGCAATCCCGTCTGCACATACCACTCGCTCCTGTGGGGAATCATAAGGTGGAGGACGGTTAAGTGACGCAGCGAATCAATGTCTGGCTTCGGGCTTTGAGGGTCAACCAGTGGGCGAAGAACGGAATCGTCTTTCTCGCGTGGTTCTTTGCAGTCGCCGACCCGTCGCAGGCGGCAATGGCACGCGGCATAAGGCCATTCATACTCGTCGCTGCGATGGCCGCCGCGTTCTGCTTCATCTCGAGCGCGTTCTATCTTCTTAACGATGTAGCAGACTTCGAGGCCGATCGTCTCCATCCGATAAAGCGGCTGCGTCCCGTAGCGGCTGGGCTTGTGTCGCGCATCGACGCGGTTAGGGTCGCGCTTTCGCTTTTTGCCATCGCGCTGATGTTCCCGTGCTATCTCGTCTTCCGCCATCCCGACCGCACGTGGGGCTTTGCTGTCATTCTCATCTATTCCGTGATGCAGTGCGCGTATTCGGGGTTTCTTAAGCGGCTTCCATATATCGACGTTGTGGTTATCGCGGCGGGCTTCGTCCTTCGTGCGATTGCTGGTGCTGCGGCGATGAACGTGCGAATCTCGCCGTGGCTTCTTGCCTGTGCGTTTGCGCTTTCGCTCTTTATTGCGCTCGCCAAGCGCCGCCACGAAATGTCCGTGGCAATTGAGTCTCGTGCAGCGCTCAAGGGCTACCATCCTGTTGTGCTCGACGTGCTGATGTTTGCCTCGGCTCTTGCGACGCTTGTCGTCTACACGTGGTACACGCTTTCGCCAGACACGGCGGCACGCTTTGGGACGCGCTATCTTGTCGTCACCGCCGTCTTTGTTGCGCTCGGTCTAGTGCGCTACATTCGGCTCGTATACTCGAAAGCCGACGTGGGCCGACCGGAGAAGATTCTCCTTTCCGACTGGCCGATGTGGATCATACTTGCGGGCTATGGCATGTCTGCCGTCCTCGCAGTTCTCCTTCGCTACGTCGTAACCGCTTCAGGGGTCTGATGAGCGACTTTCTCGACAGGCTCGCGGCACGGCGGCGGTTTGGCATGAGGCCGTCTCTCGACGCGATCCGCGGCGTATGTGCCGCGCTCGGTGATCCGCAAAAAGAGTTGCGCGCGATTCATATCGCCGGCACGAACGGGAAGGGCGCAGTCTGCGCGATGATTGACGCATGCCTCAGGTCTGGCGGCCTGAGGGCTTGCAGGTACACGTCGCCGCATCTCGTCAGGATAAACGAGAGGTTCTTTGTCGATGGGAAACCTGTCGACGATGCGACTCTCGAAAGCGCGGCGGACAAAGTCTTCCATGCCGATTCTGACACGAACTCACAGCTAACTTTTTTCGAGGCGTTGACGGCCGTTGCGTTTATCGCCTTTTCCGAGACGAAGTGCGACTATGCCGTTCTCGAGACGGGGCTTGGCGGTCGGCTTGACGCGACGAACATCTGCGTGCCGGAGATTTGCGTCATAACGAAGATCGGGCTCGACCATTGCGACTGGCTTGGCGACACCGTTGAGAAGATTGCAGCGGAAAAGGCGGGGATAATAAAGAAGGGCGTGCCTATAGTCCTTGGAAAAAACGACCCAGAGGTCATTGCGGTCGTGAAAGCTCGCGCCAGCGAGGTTGGCGCGCCGTTTTTCTATGCGCCTGACATGGCGGACGAATCGGAGATCCCAGACGGCTTCTCCCTTGAAGGTGCGTTCAACCGCGAGAATGCCGTCACGGCTCTCGCCGCGCTGAAAGTTTTGAGTCAGTTAGAGTCGAGTAAGGGTCTGTTAGGTCAGACTCTATGCGACACTACTCAGACTCTAACCGATCCTAATCCTACCCTGTGCGACACTCCTCTGACGCTAAATGACCCTAAGCAGACCCTAAGCGACACTATACTCAAGGGTCTTTGCAATGTCGTCTGGCCGGGGCGGTTTCAGAGGGTCGGGCGCTTCATCATTGACGGGGCCCATAACCCCCCGGCGGCTCGTGCTCTTGCCGCCGCACTCAGTAAATACGCACCTTTCACGGGGTCTGTCCCCACGCTCATCGCCGGCTTTTGCGGCGACAAAGATGTCGACGAGACGTTGCGGATTCTTGCCCCCCTTGTCGGGAAAGGGATCGCTGTCCGCACGAACAATCCACGCTCGCTCGCCCCTGAGGAACTTGCGCGAAAGATGGAAGCTGCTGGGATTCCGGCGATTTCATGCGATTCTATTCATTTAGCGTTAGAAAAAATGGGGTCTGTCCCCAGCGGTTCTGGGGTTGATACACTCATTTGTGGCTCGCTGTTCCTCGCGGGCGAGGCGCTTGCAGAGCTTGGCGCCTTTCCGTGGCAGGCAGACCGTTTCGATGCGGCAGAAATCCTGAAGGTTTGATATAATCTACGGCGATGAAGAAGAAGAGAGGAACGCTTGCACTCGTCTCGCTCGGCTGCGCAAAGAACGCAGTCGACCTGCAGGTCATGACCGGCAATCTCTTGAAGGAGGGCTGGACTCTCTCTCCCGATCCAGACTGCGCAGATGTCGTGATTGTCAACACCTGCTCTTTTATCGCGTCGGCGCGCGAGGAGGCGGAGGCTGAGATACTTCGTGCGATAGAGCTAAAGAAAATCGGCCGCTACGGAAAGGTCGTCGTCGCGGGGTGCTATCCGCAGAGATATCCAGAACTCAAGGGCGCGTTCCCCGGTGTTGACGAATGGGGTGGAGTACCGAAGGACTGGATCGAGCCGAAGATGCCAGCGCTTCGCCTCACCGGAAAGGCGTTTGCATACCTCAAGATTGCAGAGGGTTGCGCGCACCGCTGCGCCTACTGCGCGATTCCTCTGATCCGCGGCAAATATCGCTCGCGCCCGCTCAGGTCCATACTCAAGGAGGCGCGTTCGCTCGTGGCGACAGGATGCCGCGAAATCAACGTCATCGCGCAAGACCCGATGCTCTGGCGCGAGGGGAAGAAGTTGCTTCCCAATCTCCTTTGGGCGCTCGACAAGATTCCTGGTGACTTCTGGGTGCGCGTCCTTTACAGCTATCCGAGTGAGATATCGGAGGATTTTCTCGTCTGGATGCTCACTTCGAAACACGCCGTCCGCTACATCGACGTGCCGCTCCAGCACACTGTTCCTGAAGTCCTCGAGAAGATGAACCGCAAGGCCGCGATAGCCGATTCGCTCGCGGCGGCCGAATTCCTGCGCGACGTCGTTCCTGGAATTACGCTTAGGACGACGATAATGACTGGCTTCCCCGGTGAGACCGAGGCGCGTTTCAGAAAGCTCATGGCCGACTTGCGGCGCATGCAGTTCGACCACCTCGGCTGCTTTGCGTATTCGCCGGAGAAGGGCACGAAGGGCGCGCTGCTTGGCGGGCGTCCTTCGCGCGCGGTCGCGCTCGCCCGAGAGAAGGCGGTGATGGGGCTTGCGAAGGAGATTTGGAGAGCTCGCTCCAAGAGGTTGGTCGGAAAGACATTCCGTGCGCTCGTCGTTGCTCCTGGCGTGGCGCGGCTTGAGTCGCAGGCGCCAGATGTCGACGGAGTGACGTATATTGAGGGCAACGGCAAGTTGGTAGGGGCGCCTCTCCGAGGCGACCGAACAGGTGACGGCAAGTTGGTAGGGGCGCCTCTCCGAGGCGACCGAACAGAGAACTTGAATGTCGGTGAATTTGTCGATGTTCGCATAGAGAAGGTCGAGGGCTTCGACTTCAGGGGAAAGGTCGTTTGAAGATGCGTCGCCCGATTCCATACATCAACGAGGAAGTCTCGAACAGAGATCTCAAGTACTACATCTTCGATTGGGACGACAACATTCTCCACATGCCGACGCGCATCAAGATGGAGCATCGCGACACCGTCGACAGCCCGTGGAAGCCGGTAGAGGTTTCGACTGCCACCTTTGCGCTTGTCCGCGCCGATGAGGAGCACTATCGCGCTCCTGGCGGAGTGTGGGCTGACGCGTTCAGGAATTTCGAGGACGCGCCTGGGCGCGACAACTTCATCGAGGACACGATTGCAGCGCTCGAGAAGATAGAGCACGGCGAGAAGCCGTCGCCGAGTTTTTACACATTCAAGAAGACTTTGATTGAGGGGCGCATTTTCGCCATTGTGACTGCTCGCGGCCACGCGCCTGAGACGATAGAGAGGGCGGTCAGGGTGTTCATCAAGTATGTCCTGACCGAAGAGGAGCGCGAGACGATGATGTCGAATCTTCGTGGCTACCGCCAGTGGATCGACGGCGTTGGCGACGGCGAGTTTGGTACCGATGCAGAGGAACTTGACTACTACCTCGGCATGTGCCGCTATTCTGCCGTTACGTTTGAGGGCTTCAAGGAGCGCATGCGCGCAGACCCGATCTATCAAGAGAAGCTTGCGGTCGCGCCGACGGCGGCGAAGCCGGAGCTTGCGAAGGAGTTTGCGATACGCGATTTCGTGGAGCACATATTCCACATGCTGCGCCGCAACGGTACTTCGGATCGCGCTGTCTCCATTGGCTTTTCTGACGATGACAAGGGCAACGTGAAGTGTGTTTCGGACTACATCCGCTCGGAGCTTTCGAAGCGCTTCGAGGGGATAAAGTTCGTGGTCTATGACACTTCCGATAGCACGCTCAGCAAGGGTCGCAAAGTCTGCGTCTCCGGCCAGCTCAACCTCCCCGGATTCTAAGTTAGGCGGCTCGGCGGCGGCCGAAGGCTCCTCCTAATGGGTTATTATAAAGCAACATGAAGGTGTCGCGGAAGATTGTGGGCGCAGAAAGCGTGACTGTCGTCACCTGGCCGGTGCAGATTCCAGGATGCTTTCTCCTTCTCTGGCTCTTGGTCTGGTCGCCGGGGGTTGTGCTCGCGGCGCATCACTTTTTGACGGCGGAAACCATTAAAAGTTCAGGGCTGTTGTCTGGCTTGCCGGGATGGTTGCAGGCCTCGATAGTCATGACGATGCTTTTGTCCGTCTGGTGTCTTGCTTTATGGGGAGTTCTTCTCTCGTTCTTCGGCAAGAAAGAGATTCGGATTGGGGCGAAGTGGGGCGAGTGCTTCACCGGCGTAGGACGGTTTGGATGCAAGAAGTGTTTCCGCGTCGAGCCGGGTTCGAAGCTCCTCATCGAGAAGCGTTTTGTCGAATACGCAGAACGTCCGAGCGGCACGGTCTATTGCTTGGTGCTGCGAAACTATGTCGAAAAGGACCTGCATCTGCTTGACACCTTCGACCTTGGCGAATGCAAGGACTTGCAGGACGCGCTCGTTGGGGCGAACAGCGACCTTGAGGCCGTGTTGTTCCCGCCTGACTACACCGAGGAGACGCCGCATTTCGCATTCAATGGCAAGATAAAGGCGCCGCGGAATCGTCAACAAATCCCGAAGAATCGGCCCCGCGAATAATCGCGTGGTTTGAAGGAAATAAAAAAGAGGCGCCCGGCGTGAGGCCGAGCGTCTCTTTTTCAGAACTTTCTGCGGTAGCGAGGCGGTGGAGCGAATGTCCGCCGCCTCGCCGCTGCTTAGCAGACGCCCTGCGCGACCATCGCGTCGGCGACCTTCGTGAAGCCGGCGATGTTTGCACCGACCACGTAGTTGCCTTTCTTGCCATACTTGGCGGCGGCTTCCCACGCGTTGTCGTGAATCGACTTCATGATGCCCTTGAGCTTCGCATCGACTTCCTCGCGGCTCCAGGAGAGACGCTCGGAGTTCTGCGACATCTCGAGGCC
>JAFYQC010000040.1 GCA_017547265.1 Kiritimatiellia bacterium
CCACCTCCGCCGCCTCCACCTCCTCCGCCGCCGCCCCCGCCCCCGCACAGACATTGCTGGCGGTAATGAAGAGCGAACAAGCGCTGACGAGGTTGTCTCGCCGGCGCTTTTGTTTGCAAGAGGCTATGTGGCAGAAAGATAATCATCGCAAAATGGATAATATTCTCAAATTATTTGTGAAATGCAACGCCTAGCCGCGGAGCGCCACTTGTTTGAGATTCGGGGAAATGGTATAATTCATTTTTATGAAATTTTGCCAGCAAAATATATATGTCTGTACAAGGTAAAAGGTGGTAGACCTTGAAGTTTACCTACCAGTACAAGACAAGTGATGGCGTTCGGCATTCAGGTGAGTATGTCGCACGATCAAGGGCCGCTGTATATGATGAGCTTCGGGCTAAAGGAGTAAAGGCGTTTGGAGTAGAGCCCGCTCCTGGGTTTGTCAACCGAATCGTAGGCATGTTTGGATTGCGGCTTATAGCCGTTTTGTTTCTGGCGTTTGTGGCAATTGTTACCACCATTGGATACTTCCAAGAAAAGTCCGAGGCACCCGTTGTCGAGGATTCGGTTATTCTCGCCCCGATGCGTCGGCAGATTATCGGTGATACCGCGATTATTGAAGCTGGCATTAAGAACGGATGGAGCGAGGTTTTCCCGGAAGAAGGGGAGCGGTTCCTTGCTTCTTTTGCTATCCCCGGCGTTCCCGCAGGAGTGAAGAACACGAATGTGGACGAGCTGGAAAAAGCCCTGCAGCGGAAGGTTGCCATAGCACAGGATGACTCAATGGAGGCCAAACAGATCAAGGCTATGGTCGAAGGGATGAAGGACGAGCTTCGCCGCTACATATCAAATGGTGGCACCATTGCCAAGTACGGAGAGCGGCTTGTCGACCGTCAGGAGCAAGAGCTATCCTACTACCGACGGATAAAGGAAGAGATAGAAACGGCAGCTAAGAGCGGCTTGCCGGAAGGTGAAGTTGAGGCGAAGTGGAAAGCTGGCAATGCCGAACTCCGCAACATGGGAATTCGACTCGTTCCGATGCCAGGTGCTTCAGAGTGATTTCTCGCATAGCGAAGCAGCCGAAACATACTGTTTTGTACTGCACAACGGCTTAGGAATGGGTTGCCGTTATTATGCAAAAGTGCCCATGTATTTTCATCGTCCTGTTTGCGGGTAGGTGAGTTGCATTTTTGGGCGTAGTCTGGCGCCAATTTGAAGCCGTTTGCGCCCTTGTTTCAAGAGCGGTGTTTTAACGATTTCTGCGAAAGAAAAGGGCGTTTCCCCTAGGTTGAATAATCTTTCTTTTCGCTTCATCTGGTTGTCTGGTTTCGTTTGTTAGGAAGTCGGTCATTTTGCTTGCGCTGCGCCCGTCACGTCAGCGCACTTGAATCCCCGTTTGCCATGACGAAATTAACGAAATTTTCCGTCCTGAAATGTCGGCTATACGACGAAGGACACGGCTGCCGGCAAGTGGTCAATCCTCGGCGTTCAGTTCGAGGAGACCAATGGCGGAATGCATGTTAATGGACTGGTGTCCGGTCTCGCGGGTGTCGATTATGACGATGGTGGCACATGGCTGACGACGGCTCCTCAGATTCAGGTTCCTAATACAGCGGGCGGTTACACTCTCTACTACTATCTCAATAACGCCTGGGATACGGTGAACAACAAGGAAGTCGCTGGCTGGGCGGATGACGTGGGCAATCTCGCTAATGGTGTGTTTACATCTGGTGTCGCTGTCTGGCTCAAGAGCGTTCAGCTTGATGCAACGGCATCCGTTGCAGGTGCTGTGTCTGACACTGACTCTGCAACTGTCTCTTGCCCTGCGAACTTCGCACTTCGCGCAAATATCTACCCTGAAGCTGTCACGATAAATAGTGCCGCCATGACATCGCCTGACATTTCGGGCGTTGACTATGACGATGGTGGTACATGGCTGACCACGGCTCCTCAGATTCAGGTTCCTAATGCAGCGGGTGGTTACACTCTCTACTACTATCTCAATAACGCTTGGGATACGGTGAACAACAAGGAAGTCGCTGGCTGGGCGGATGATGTGGGCAATCTTGTCTCAGGTGTAATTCCTGCTGCGCAGGGCTTCTGGACAAAAGGTGTGTCCGCTTCGTTCACGCTTCGGTTCACCAAGTAAAACTTACGTGCCCAGCAAGGTGTTGGGTGCATAACACAAAAAAAGGAAAAAAATGAAGAAAATACTAACAATGGGAGTTGTTGCGTTGGCTGCAGTCTGCGCTAATGCGGCAACTGTTGACTGGAAGTACACAGGCACGGCAGCCGAACAAGGCTACACCGTCTATGCGTTCACGTCTGCTGTCGCTGCACAGTATGACACGTTTGATGATTTGATTGCCAGTGCTTCTACTTATACTGGAACTGTCAATCCAGTTTCTGGTCGCACTGGTACAACCTACTATACAAATCCCACTTCTCTTACCGGAGTGTCGGACACGCTCTATCTCGTTGTTGTCTCTGGCAGCAGCGCGACGGAGTACAAGTATGGTAGCGTCAGCACGGCGGGCTACACCTACAACCCCGATGCCCAGGAAACTTCGCCTGGTGCGCTTAATGTTCTTGCCTCTGCGATTTCGAACACTGGTACGATCGGCAGCGTTCCGGAGCCGACCTCGGGGCTTCTGCTCCTCCTCGGCGTCGCCGGCCTAGCTCTCAAGCGCAAGCGCGCGTAAGCCAAGGTTCCGGTCTAAGGCAAAAGGCCCGTCCGCCATGCGCGGGCGGGTCTTTAAGTAGAAAGGCTGACGGTGTAGCAGGATGTCCTGGAACAAGAGCAATTTGGGAGAACGGAAAGACAGTCGCACCAAGAGCGTGAGACGCCATAGGGTATCCATGCCGCTAGCCATGGCAGCGTTTGTGGTCCTTTGCTCGGTTTCGCTCTGCTGGTTTCTTGCGCCCTCTGGCAACGCACCGAAGGCTGATGACGTCACGGCCCGCAGAAAGCCGTCCGCTCTCCCCCTGCAGCCACCGCCGCCGAAGTCGCCGCCTGTCATGGCGGCGGAAGATCCGACAAGCGCCGCACCGAAGCGCATGGAGGGAGGCGTCGAGGTCGTTTCAAGCACAACGACGACGAACGCTTCCGGTGCCATCATAGAGAAGCTTGTCCTTGCCGACGGCAAGAAGATGATGAAGGTCCATCCCCCGAAGCCGATCTTCGATAACGCATGCGACCAGGTCATCGCGATGATGCTCAGCGTCAAGCCGGGCCAGTCCATGCCACCGCTCCCGATGCTCGACAAAAGCCTAGAGCAGGACTTTCTGGACTCTATTGCAAGCCCCATCGTCATCAGCGAGGACGATCCCGACGAAGTGCGGAACATCAAGGCCCAGGTCAAGGAGGCCAAGGCGTATCTCGTCGAGGAGATCAAGCGGGGCGGGTCTCTTCTCGAGGCAATCAGGGAGCATCAGGCCGAGATGGAGCGCATTGCCGACAGCCACCTGATGGCGATGCAGGAGATGCAGAAGATCCGCGCCGAATGCGGGGAGGAAGCCGCGCTGGAGTTTATCGAGAGAGTCAACGAGTCCTTCCGCGCTCGCGGCATTGCCGAGATAGAGACGCTCAAAGGACAAGGAAGGGAAGGGAGCAACTGACATGAAGAACACACTGATATGCTTGGTGGCGCTTTGCGCGGCCGTCTCCGTATTTGCGGATTTAGCCGACAGTCCGCGCCGTGGACGTCCCAAGGGGATGTCAAAGCCGTCCGGCGGCATCGTGGAAAAGCCTTATAGCGGCAAAGTGCTGCGGGTCCAGAACATGCAGGGCACAATTCCGGCAGACAAAATAGCGGCGCTTACGCAGAAGGTCCGCTGGACGACCCTTTTGCCCGTCGAAGTCACGGCTGGCGAGGTAAAGGACACCTGTCTGATCGACGCAGCGAACGCTCTTGTATCAAGCGAGGCCGTAGGCGCCGGGGTGTTGCTCGTTGAGGACAAGAAGATGCCGATTGTGCTTACATCACCGGATTCGAGATGGGCCGTTCTTAACGTCGCTGCGCTTTCTTCCGACGGGCCGACGCCGGAGAAGCTGTTTGAGAGGTTCACCAAGGTCTACTGGTGTGCGGTCGCACGCGCATTGGGCGTCGGCAACTCATGCTGCCTTGGATGCGTGTTGATCCCATTCACGAACTTGGCGGAACTAGACAGGATTGGAGTCCTCCAGCCATCTCCAGAACCCTTCAACAAGATGATAGACTCCGCAGCAGCCTATGGCATCAGAACATTGTCAATTGCCTCGTACCGTACTGCCTGCCAGCAGGGCTGGGCCCAGCAGCCGACAAATGACGTGCAGAGGGCGATCTGGGACGAGGTTCACGCGATGCCCACGGCTCCGATGAAGATCGAGTTTGATCCTAAGAAGGGTCGATGAAATACACCTACGCCTATAAGGACAGCGAGGGGAAGCGCCACGAGGAGTCGATGGAGGCCGATTCCCGCGACGCTGTTTTCGAGGCGTTGAGGTCGAGGGGCATAAGGCCGATCAAGGTCGTCGCCGCAGACGGCTCCAAGGCGAACGGCGAGGTGAGGGGCATTAGGAGACGCGTCGCCGTCTCGATTGTTTTGTTTGCTGCAGTGGTTGTCGGGGTTGCTGCATACTTTGTCGGCGCTCGTTCGACCGATCCCGGCGATGTGCCGTCTTTCGAGGCGGAGCAGACGAGACGCCAGGTCATTGGCGACACGGCTGTAGTCGACAAGGGCATTTTGACCGGATGGAGCGAGGTCTTCCCCGAAGAGGGCGAGCGGTTCTTCGCAAGCTTCGCGATCCCTGGGGTAAAGGCGG
The DNA here is from genome assembly GCA_017547265.1 of Kiritimatiellia bacterium. Next base: position 4,805 of record JAFYQC010000040.1, read on the forward strand.
GGCAGCGCAACACCACAGTTGAGGAGCTGAACGCCGCGCTTGGGCGAAAGGTGGCGGCTCTGCCCGACGACGGCATGGAGGCGCGTCAGATCAAGTCGATGGTCGAGGGAATGAAGGCCGAAGCGCGCGCCTACATCGCGGCCGGCGGAACGATTGTTGAGTACGGCAAACGCCTCACCGAGCGCCAGGACGCCGAAATCGCAATTTACGAGCGGGCAAAGGCCGACTTCGAGGCGGCGAAGAAGACGAAGTCCGACGACGATCTTGTCGCCTATTGGGAATCGCTCAACGACCAGCTCCGCAACCTCGGCATCAAGCTCCTCCCGCTTGAGTAGTGCGCCGCGCCGCACAATCGCAAATCCCAAAGAGCAGGTGTAGGCGACGCCACTGTGAGTGTTGCCGCAAAGTCGCCCATTGACTTACTTGTAAGAACTTTGATACAATTCATGCGTCTTACAAGTAAGAAAGGATTGGCATGACAAACGTGATGACAACCAAGATGTCTTCTAAAGGACAGATCGTTCTACCTGAAGCACTGCGCAAGATATATGGCTGGCAGAGCGGCACGGCGTTTACCGTCCTTGCGTATAAGGGTTCGATAATCATGCAGCCCCTTAGGACGCCTACGGAAGAAGAGATTGTTGCCGAATTTGAGGATGCTTTTGAAGTGGCTCGCCGCCAGGCGAAGTCTGCCGGAATGATGCCTGTGGACGTCACTAATGCAATTGCCGAGGTACGCAAAGCTCGGCGTGCTCGGAGGCGGCGGCGGTGAGGGCGGTTCTCGACACAAATGTTGTCATTAGCGCAATCTTCTTTGGTGGAATGCCGTTAAAGATAGTGCGCGCTGCGTTTGCGAAGAAGGTTGAACTTGTAGCGTCAAAAGCTGTCTTGCGAGAATATCGTGAGGTGGCTGAGAGATTGCATGCACAATTTCCATCTGTGAACTATCGACGCCCATTGTCGATTCTTGAAAGCAAGCTGACCATTGTGCGTCCTGTGGCACTTGGAGAAACTGTCTGCCGCGATCCAGATGATGATGCCATCATCGCCTGTGCTCTTGGCGGTAAGGCTAAAGTAATTTGCAGCGGAGATGACGACCTGCTTGCACTCAACGGATTTCGCGGACTGGAAATCATGCAACCGTCGGACTTTTGTCGGCAGATGAGGCTTTGATAGTTGCCGAACCTTTTATAGAAGCTGCGATATAGAATAGCGAATTCCTAAACGCTTTCAAACGCACCGTTACTCCTGCTCTTTGGGGTTGGCGATTGTGCGCAGGCCGATGCGGCGGAGGGCTTCGTTCTTAGATTCCCAAGTCTCGGGCGAAGTCTCGTTCTCGAGCTCGCGGCGGGTGCGCTCGTAGATCTGCATTTCCTGCGTCGTGCGCTCGTTGAGCCGCCGCCAAAACGAACGAGGCGTCCCGTTGCCGTTGGCGAGATAGTAGCGCATCTCCTCGCGGATGCCGTTGACGATCTGCTTGAGCTCCCTCAGCTCCCGCTCCTCGCCCGCGTCAATCGCGATGTCGCTCTCGGCGGAAAGCTCGTCCTTCGCATAGCCAGCGAAAGCCGCTTCCATCGTCGCGTCCAGGAGCCGTGGATTCGCCCCTTTGGCGCACATCAGCTTCCCCGGCTGCGCGAAGACCGCGAGCATCTGGTCGCCAGTGCGCGGCAGAACCGCCGCGAAGTCGCCGCGCTCCAAGCCCTCCATGATCGCCGGGTCGCCGTAGATCTGGTGGCGCGGCGAAACCGC
>JAFYQC010000041.1 GCA_017547265.1 Kiritimatiellia bacterium
GGACGTTTCGGCGTGACAATCGAGTATCTCAGGTCGGCGAAAGACTTGCAGATCAAGCTCGCCCAGGGCGCAAAGCCAGGCGAAGGCGGTCAGTTCCCCGCGCACAAGGTTGACGAGTTCGTCGCCCGCTTGAGGCACGCAAAACCGGGAACGACCCTCATCTCGCCGCCTCCTCACCACGACATCTACTCGATCGAGGACCTGGCGCAGCTCATCTACGACCTCAAGTGCGCAAACCCCGAAGCGCGCGTTTCGGTAAAGCTCGTCTCCGAAGCGGGCGTCGGCACGATTGCCGCAGGTGTTGCAAAGGCACACGCAGACGTAGTCGTCATATCCGGCTTCGACGGCGGAACGGGTGCAGCGCCCCTGACCTCTATGAAGCACGCAGGTCTCCCCTGGGAAGTAGGCCTAGCGGAAGCGCACCAGACGCTCGTCAAGAACAACCTGCGCCACCGCGTGAAACTGCAAGTCGATGGACAGCTGAGAACCGGGCGTGACATTGTCATCGCTGCGATGCTCGGCGCCGACGAATTCGCATTCGGCACCTCGATGCTCGTCTCCATCGGATGCGTCCAGTGCCGCAACTGCAACTTGAACTGCTGCCCCGTCGGAATCGCGACGCAAAAGCCCGAGCTTCGCTGCAAGTTCGCAGGAAAGCCAGAACATCTCCAGCGCTACTTCCGCTTCCTCGCCGAGGAAGTGCGCGAACACCTCGCCGCTCTGGGGCTCAAGTCGCTCGCAGAGGCGCGTGGCCGCGCCGATCTTCTCAAGGCGAAGGACGGAACGAGCTTCGACTTCTCGGAGATGCTCGCCTCTGAAGAGCTTGGCAATTCCACTCTCCAACTCGAAACTCCAACTCCAACTATCAAAGAAAACTACGACTTCCGCGAGCTTATCCCGGCCGTGGAGAAAGGCGAGACCGAGATCAGCCGCAATATCTCGAACTGCGACCGCTCGGTAGGCACCGCCCTCTCAGGTTGGCTCGTAGCCCCCCAATCACCAAACTACCAAACCACCAAACTACCAAACCACCTAACCGTCAACTTCAACGGCGTCGCTGGGCAGTCGTTCGGCGCGTTCCTTGCGCGCGGCGTCACCTTCAATCTCGTCGGTGAGGCAAATGACTACATCGGCAAGGGAATCTCAGGCGGCATCATCACGATCAGACCGCCCAAATCCGACATCGCCCCCGAAGGAAATGTCATCGCAGGAAACGTAATCGCGTACGGCGGCACGTCTGGCGCGATCTTCCTGAACGGCCAGGCAGGAGAACGCTTCGGCATCCGCAACTCGGGCGTCACGCTCGTCGCGGAAGGAATCGGAGACCACGGCTGCGAATACATGACCGGCGGCAAGGTGCTTGTGCTTGGATCGACAGGCGTCAACTTCGGCGCCGGCATGACCGGCGGCGTAGCCTACGTTATCGACGAGGCAGGCGACTTCGACCTAAAGTGCAACCTCGACTCCATCGATCTCGCTGGCATAGCGGAAAACTCCGACGACGAGCAGGAACTCCTCGCGCTCATCCGCGAACACGCGGAGCGCACTGGCTCGCCTCTCGCCACTCGCATCCTCGCCGACTGGTCGGCCTACCGCCCGAAGTTCGTCAAGGTCATACCGACAAGGGAATAGACTCTCGTGTATTAGTCGTTGACCACGATAATTTTCCCATGGTTTCGAGCAGAGCGGTGGCACGCGGCGCAGAGCGAGAGATTGTGGATCGCGGCGTCCGCGTTAAGTGGCTTCCCCGCGGCGACGGACTTCGCATGTCCCTCGATAAGCGCCTGGTAGATGTTCTGTATCTTGGCTGGCTTTACCGCGATGACCTTCTTGCCGTCGTCAATCTCTAGACGCTGCTTCACTGGCTCATCCGCATAACCAGAGAGTTGGAACATCGTGCCGTAGCCGCGCAGCGCGGCCTTCGTGCCGTAGATCTCGTAGCCGAGGTTGGTCAGAGTGCCGACAAGTCCGCCGCGCAACTCTGAGAACGATGCGTTGACGGAACCCTGGGTGCCGTCCTCGAAGAAGAACTTGATGTAAGCGCCGTCCTCGGCCTTGATCTTCATCACCTTAGGATAGTATACAGCTGCCACCTTGGCGATGCGCTTCCCGAACATGAACTCCGCGACATAGAAGCAGTGGCTCGCGACGTCGCCGATCGGGCCGCCCATCTCCTCGACTTTCGAGCAACGCCAAGTCGCGGCCTCGGCAGGATCGTAGCCATACGCGAACTCCATGTGGAAACAAGAGTCGTTGATTGCGCCGAGCTTCTTCATCGCCGCCTTACCGGCGATGTTGTAAGCGTTGTTGACCATCATATGGTCGACGGTCAGTGAAAGACCTTTCGCCTTCGCAATCTTGTTCATCGCCTTCGCGTCCGCGATCGAAGTCGCAATCGGCTTCTCGACGATGACGTGCTTGCCCGCCTTCAATGCCGCAAGCGCGAGCTTCGCGTGGCTGGCGTTGTTTGTGGCGATGTACACGCCGTCAACCGACTTGTCGGCGAATACGGCGTCGATGGAGGGATACCACTTGAGGCCAAGTGCCTCGACCGCCTTCTGGCGTGCAGCATTCAGGTCTGTCGCACCGACGAGTTTCGCGGTCTTGAGCGACTTGAAGCGCTTGCTGTCGCAGGCATAGCCCTCTTTTGCGACCCTATTCTCGGCAATTCCGCCAAACCCGATAAGCGCGTAGCGTATCTTTTTCATTTCCGTTCCCACCCCTCTAGCGACCGCTTGCGCGGCTCGCTTCGCTCGGGGGATACGTTCCCCATTCCCCATTCCCCGCCATCCACGGCCTCGCATATCTGGCGCAGCTTCTCCACGGACGCAGCGAAGAAGTTCTTCTCGAAGTCACACGAAAACGCCGCGACATGCGGGGTAACAATGCACTTCGGATGCTGCAAGAGGCGGCTCGTGATATTAGGCGGCTCTTCGCACATGACGTCTATCGCAGCTCCTCCGATCTCCCCGGCGTCAAGCGCGTCGGCAAGTGCCTCTTCGTCTACTACAGGTCCGCGCGACGTGTTGACGAGTATCGCGTTCCTCTTCATGAGCTTTAGCCGACGCGCGTCGATGAGCCCTTTCGTTTCGGGCGTCAGCGGACAGTGTATCGAGACATAGTCGGACTCCGCGAGAAGCGTGTCAAGATCGGTTGAATCAGGCGCGAACGGATCGTAGTGCAGCGTCTTCATGTCGAAGCCCGACATCATCTTCTCCACGCGGCGGGCGATGTTTCCATAGCCGACGAGCCCGAGCGTGCGATGGGAGATGTGCCAGTCCATGCCCTCGACCTTGCCCCATTCGTACCCCGCCTTGGCGCGGGCGTTGTATTGCGGAATCTGGCGTATGTAGCTGACAAGGAGCGCGACGGCATGTTCGGCAACGCACTCGGCGATTGACTCGGGCGTATTGTAGACGCCGACGCCATGCGCCTTCGCCCATTCGCAGGGAAGCGCATCA
>JAFYQC010000042.1 GCA_017547265.1 Kiritimatiellia bacterium
CGACCGGAAGCGCGTATCTCAAAGGCCTCCTTGACGCGCCCATCGAGGAACGTACGCTCATCGCACACATCCGCTTCGCCACGGTGGGACACCTCGAATACGCGAACTGCCATCCGTTCTCAGCGGCGGACAACTGGGGTCGTATCTGGACGCTCGCGCACAACGGGACGATCTTCAACGGTCCACAGCTGAACGACTACATGGGGCTGCAGTACGGTGACACGGATTCCGAGCGCGTCCTTCTTCATCTGATTGATAGGATCAACCGCGAGCAAATACGCCTTGGTCGCGCTCTTGATGAAGAGGAACGGTTTGGAACGCTCGCCACCGTCATTGCAGAACTGTCGAAAGGCAACAAGCTCAATCTCCTCATCTATGATGGCGAAGTGCTGTATGCACATTGCAACTTCAGAGGGACGCTGCATTTCCGTCGCGAGGCGGATGCCGTGACGTTTTCGACCCGTCCGCTTTCCGGCGAAGGATGGGGAGAGGCGCCGTTCACAAGTCTTATCGCCGTAAAAGACGGCGAGATCATCCGCACATCGCCGCCCCACGGCAACGAGTACATCTACAATCCAAACGACTACAGGATGGTGTACATGGACTTCGCACGCCTGTAGAGACACAACGGAGAATACTGAATCAGTGAATAGGATCTGGAAATTTATGCGTGCCCTTGACTGGCAAGTGCTATTTAGCATGCCTGTGCTGGCTGCACTGCTCGGCATCGCAAACAACTTGCGTGTGTCCGATGTCCACCGCGTACATTGGTCTGGGGAGTTCCCTGCCATCGTGGGTGAGCCGGAAAGAGATGTAGAACGTGGAGTATGGACCACTAACTTCGTAGCTGCGACAAATGCGGCGGCGATGGCACATTTGCCGGTGGTCATGGTAGCGCTCTTGTCAGGATGCCCATCTTGTGTGCGGTTTCACAAGGCGATACAGGATGGAGAGATAAAGGCCTGGCAGAAGAAACTCGGCTGGTATTTTGTAATGTCCACTTCTTCCGAGGCGCCAGAAGCACTATCCTTTGTGAAATCTACGCCGGTGCGCAACAAGACCGCTCCCTACGTAGGAGTGTACTGGATTCGCTCCGATGGTATGCGAGTGGCGCGAAATTTCTCCGCAAAGTCTGGTAAAATGGGTGTGGCTACGGAGCGGTCGCTGGCGATGGAATGGATGCACGCAGTCGAGGCTTCCGTGCCAGGGGCGCCTGGCGTGTCGTTCGTATCAAAGCAAGGCTTAGGAGTACAGGTGTCTGTGAAAACGGAGCCCGAGAGATTCAGTTTAGGTCGGGTCAAGATGTCGCCACATGTAGATGTAATTCGGCCGGGACAGAAAGTTGTCCTGACAGCGAAACCAGGCAATAAAGGAGAGTTTGTCGGCTGGCGATACCCCGATGGGCGGATTGTGAGTGGCGAACCACAGCTTACACTTGACGACCAGTGTCAGGCAGGAGTGTACAAAGCAATATTCCGCCGACACCGGGGAAACGGGAAGGGTAATATGCAGAAAGCGAACAAAGTGGGGGAGTGAATGGAACGATCATATAACTGGAAGGATATTGTCTGCCTTTACGTTAATGTAGTATTACGTATTGGATTTGGCGCGATGTTCCTGTATTCGGCGTTGGGTAAGATTCAAGATCCGAGAATGTTCCAGACGATGGTGGATAACTACCGTATGCTTCCGGCATGTATGACGGCTCTTTTCGCCGTTGTTATACCGATGACAGAGTTGCTCATTGGAGTAATGTTCATCTTCACGAAGTGGACACGGGAAGCTGCATTTGCGACGGTCGTGATGTTTACGATGTTCATCGTGGCACTTGCGCAAGCGCAAATACGAGGACTTGACATTTCATGCGGCTGTTTCAGCGAGTCCAACGATAAAGAAACTCACGCTGTGATGTATGCGCTCGTTCGGGACGTGCTGCTGTCAGTACCTGCGATTTGGCTTCTTATCAAGGGACAGCAATGGTATATCGTCGATCTTACGCGAATATGGCATATGGTGCGACGATAAAAATTCATTGATGTACGGGCAACGGCCATGAACTGGTTTTGCATCGGCTATCTCGAAGAAAGGGAAAACAAAATGACTATCATATACCAAGGAAAATCTACGGAGACATTTGCCTCCACTGTTGCGGCATTTCTCAAAACAAAAGGCGACACGACAAATGCCGTCATAGAATACAAGGGCGAGATTCTGGACGCAACGGTGCTTGGTGCAACGCCGCTTGAGGACGGGGCGGACCTGAATGTATATCGCATCGTTTCGGGGGGCTGAACCGTGGGCGCAAACACCTATCTGAACGAGAAAGAACGGGAGATCCTCGAAAGCGCGACCGTCGGCATCGCGGGAGCGGGCGGACTCGGCTCAAACTGCGCGGCGCATCTTGTGCGGGCTGGGCTGAAACGGCTCGTCATCGTGGACTTCGACGTCGTGAGCAATTCGAACCTCAACCGCCAGTTCTTTTTCCGTGACCAGCTGGGGCGCAAGAAGGTGGACGCCCTCTCGGAGAACCTGCGGCGGATCGACCCCGACCTCGACCTTGTGCTCCATGATGTACGGCTGACACCCGAAAACGCTAAATCAATATTTGAAGGCTGCCAGATCATTGTTGAAGCACTTGATTCGGCGGATGCAAAGTCGATGCTTCTGGGCGCGTTGCTTCCGATGGGCAAACCCATCATTTCAGCGAGCGGGCTGGCGGGCTGGGGACAGTCGCGCACGATCGGACAGCGGCGCATCGGCAAAAACCTCATCTTGATCGGCGACACGACAAGCGACATCCGTAACGGTCTCGCGCCGGTAAGTCCGCGCGTGGGCATCGCCGCCGCGATGGAGGCCAACGCCGTCGTCGCGCTTCTACTGGACAAGAAAATCTGAGAGGAAAGATGAAATGAAACCGTTGATCATCGGTAACAAGAAGTTCACAAACCGGTTCTTTCTCGGAACGGGGAAGTTTGCGAGCCGCGAACAGACAAAGGCCGCGCTTGAGGCGAGCGAGACGGAACTTGTCACGGTCGCGCTTACGCGCGTGCATGAAACAGAGGCGGCGGGCGACAGTATCCTCGGTGCCATCGACCGAAGCAAGATCGAAGTAATGCTCAACACGTCTGGCGCGCGCAATGCGGCTGAGGCGGTGCGCATCGCGAAGATTGGAAAG
>JAFYQC010000043.1 GCA_017547265.1 Kiritimatiellia bacterium
CCCGCCGACGGGCTCCATCGCCCGCGAGACCATCGATGCGGACGAAGAGGAAAAGTCATCTCCAAATGACGATTATCGCCTTGACGCCGACGAACCGTGGGAGATGATCTCTTATTCCCGCGGCAAAACCGATGCGGAAACATAGTCAGTCACTCAACTGCGTTGTTAGGTTTTGGCCGTGTAGAAGTGTAGATGCGTAGAGGGAGCGGGGTTGTGCCTTCGCCAGGCCTAAGACGTCCCGTCGCAAATTTTCAATCAAGAGCATTGCAAGATAGTGTCATTTTATGATACTATATGCGCATGAATTTCTTGACGGAAAAGGCATTTGAATTGTCGCGGACAGGAATTTTCACTTACTCAGACGTTCTTGTTTGGGTTGGTGAAGGGCGAAATTCCGTGCGCGGACTTGTCAAACGGGCAATTGCCGCAGGGGAAATCATCCACATTCGCAGGGGATTGTACTGTCTCGCTCCGAAATACCGTCGTCAGGGGATTAGTTGCAATGTCATTGCAAATCTAATATACGGTCCGAGCTATGTCAGCATGGAGTCGGCTTTGTCCGTTCACGGTTGGATTCCCGAGGCGGTGCACTCAGTCGTTTCCGTGTCGTTAGGCAGGGCGAAGTCGTTCGAGACGCCGATGGGGTATTTCGACTATGTGCAGATTGCCCAACGACCGCTCATGGCCGCCGTCGAGCGAGTGCGCGACGAATCGTCGGTCACTTTCCTTGTTGCCAAGCCGCTGAAGGCGATAGCGGATTATGTTGCCGCGAGAGGCATGGACTGGCGAGGCGTGGAACCACTGGAGGAGAGCCTTCGCATCGAGCGGGACGATCTCGACTCGCTCTCGACTGACGATTTCGAAGAACTTGAAGGCGTTTACAAATCGCTTCGGGCGAGGCGCTTCCTCGCTGGACTGAGAAAGGAGCTTGGGAAATGAACGATATCGCATTGATCCAGAGACGGCTGGAGGAATATCACTGTAGCGGCGCGGAAGAGGAGTTGAACGCAATCCGGGAGATTCTGCAGGAGATGGTCCTCGCAGGACTATCGCGCACGGACTTTTTCGTCAAGGCAGCCTTCCACGGCGGGACGCAGCTGAGGATTTTCGAAGGCGTGAGGAGATTCTCTGAAGATCTTGATTTTGCGCTTGTATCGCCGGACTCGTCCTTTCAGCTGCATTCGTATCTCGAAAAGGTGTCGGAGGAACTGGGGGCAATTGGCGTGGCGATGGAGGTTCGGGACAAATCCAAGGCGTCTGCCACCGTCAAGAAGGGTTTTCTAAAGAACGATTCCCTTGTCGGAATCCTCGAATTGCGTTTTGTCGGCGGGAAGAGAACGTTGGGAACTCCGCGCAAGATCTCGATCAAGATGGAGGTTGACACCAATCCTCCCGCCGGTGCGACATATCGCGCGGACAATCTCCTTTTCCCATTCCCTGTTTCGGTGCGCAATTTTGACCGCGGAAGCGCATTCTCCGGCAAAATGCACGCGCTTTTGTGCCGTCAGTACGTGAAAGGGCGCGACTGGTTTGACTTCGTGTGGTATGCCGGGGTCCGCGCGAAGCTCAACCACGCGCTTCTTTCATCGGCAATCGGCCAACAGGGGCCTTGGACTGGTCAGGGAATCGCGACGAGTGACTCATGGGTTCGTGAACGGCTTCTTGAAGTTATCTCCAAGATGGACTGGTCTGCAGCGAAGAGGGATGTCATGCCGTTTGTCTATCCATCCGACCGGCAGTCGCTTGACCTTTGGGGCGGAGATTTCTTTTCCTCACTTACAGAGCGCCTTTTTGCCATGCCATAGTCGGCCTACATCATTCTCAACGGTTGATTTTTCGACAGGGAGTATGATACAATTCGCCGCGAAGTCGTGTGCTGCAACAATAGTTTCCGGTAATCGGCGAATTCAGCAACGTATGAAAAAAGAGACTAAAGAATTGGTGCGGACGTTGGGCATTGCACTTGCTGTGATGATGGTGGTGCCGCTTGCCTATCGGGTATGTATTTACATTTGGCCACCAGAGGAGAAGCCACACCCAACGCTTGCGGAGTTTTTCAAAGAAGCTGAAAGTGCGCACAGCATAAAACTGCTTACGAAGCCAATCTCAAAATGGTCGGATGACGAGGCGAAGTTGGAGCCAGAGATTTATGCATGGCTCAAGGAACAAGGCAACGAGATCCTGCCGTGGGAATGGACGGAAGAAGCGCGGAGGAAAGACCCGAAGGGGTATGCAAAGTGCTGGCGGCGTATATGGGAGACGCGAAAGTCGCATTGCGAGAAGCTGTTGGCGGAACGGCAGAAAGAAATAAAGCAACTTAATCGAGAACTCCAGACCCTCACGACAATCCACACTCATCGCACCAATCAGATCGCTCGTCTCAGCGCACTTGCCGCCACTAATACATTTCCATGCCAAATCACACTGGGGCGCCTCGAAAAAGGTCGTTTTTGGGGCTGGAACAAGAAATTCGAGACTGCGGAGTGCAAAGATGTTGAGTCGCTCACGGCGTCGACGAATAGCATCTGTAGTAAGGAGTTGGCAGCAGCGCAGGAAGAGGCCAGTGGCGTACTTGCATTGACGGATGCAATATCGTTGTCAAAAGAGAAATCCATGTTGTACGCGAGCCTGTGTGATGCTTGCGACAAAAACAAGCAGTTAATTGAAGCCGAGTCCTTGCAGGATGACCTTCTGCTGAAATCGCTCGTTGAGAATTTGAAGGGCGCACTGTAAATTTGAAAGACGCGGCGTTTTTACGATTTATGTAATTCAAGTGGTGACATGTCGACAAAATGTGTCGCGACTGGTTTGGCGTTGATAGTAGTAGATGCGGTTTCCCCCTTGAAAAACGGGTTTGTTCCTTAGTTTGGCACGGCGTGTGCTAATTGTTCGGCGGCGGATGCGATGACCGCGTTCGACAAACCAAACAAGGAACAAGAAAATGACGGAAGAGACAAAGGGTGCAACCAGCTTCGGCGCAGACGTGTTCGGCGAAGAGGCGATTCGGACATATTTGAGCAAGGACACGGCCAAGAAGCTACAGGCGACGATCCGGGAAGGGAAACCGCTCGATCCGTCGATCGCGGGCGAAGTCGCGCACGGCATCCGCCACTGGGCAATGGATCGCGGTGCGACGCACTACACGCACTGGTTCCTCCCGATGACCGGCTCCACCGCCGAAAAGCACGACTCGTTCCTCGAACTGAAGGACGGTGAGCCGATCATGCAGTTCAGCGGCAAGAACCTGATCGTCGGTGAGCCCGACGCGTCTTCGTTCCCGTCTGGTGGCATCCGCTCCACCTTCGAGGCGCGCGGCTACACCGCGTGGGACCCGACTTCACCGGCGTTCATCAAGCGCCACTCGAACGGCGCCACCTTGTGTATCCCGACCGCGTTCTGCGCCTACACGGGCGAGTCGCTCGACAAGAAGACGCCGCTTCTCCGCTCGATGCAGGCGCTCGACAAGTCGCTGAAGCGGCTCATGAAGCTCTTCGGGCGCGCCGAAGGCCACGCCGCGTGCACGCTCGGCGCCGAACAGGAATACTTCCTCATCGACAAGGAATACTGGAAGAAGCGCCCCGACCTCGTGCTTACGGGCCGTACGCTCTTCGGTGCTCCGTCCGCTAAGGGACAGCAGCTCGAAGACCACTACTTCGGCACGATCCCAGACCGCGTCCTCTCGTTCATGAACGACGTCGAGCGCGAACTTTGGAAGCTCGGCATCCCGGCGAAGACGCGCCACAACGAAGTCGCGCCCGCGCAGTTCGAGCTCGCGCCGCAGTTCGAGGAGCTGAACCTCGCGAGCGACCACAACATGCTCGTGATGGACGCGCTTAGGAACGTCGCAGAGAAGCACGGCTTCAAGTGCCTTCTCCACGAGAAGCCCTACGCTGGCATCAACGGCTCGGGCAAGCACAACAACTGGTCGGTCGCCTACGGTGGGGTGAACCTCCTCAATCCCGGCAACGATCCGCATCAGAACGCGATCTTCCTCACGACGCTTTGCGCCGTTATCGAGGCGGTCGACAAGCATGCGGATCTCATCCGCGCCTCCGTTGCGACGGCGGGCAACGACCACCGCCTCGGTGCGAACGAGGCGCCGCCCGCCGTCATCTCGATCTATGCGGGCGACCAGCTCGCGGAGGTCTTGGACCGCATCGAGAACCCGAAGAGCGCCAAGCGCGAGGAGAAGGGCTCTCTCAAGATCGGCGTAGATACGCTCCCGGCCATCCCGAAGGACGCAACCGACCGCAACCGCACGTCGCCGTTCGCGTTCACGGGGAACAAGTTCGAGTTCCGTGCTCCCGGTTCCTCGCAGAACTGCGCCGTGAACCAGATGGTGTTCAACACCATCGTCGCCGAATCGTTGGATGCGATC
>JAFYQC010000044.1 GCA_017547265.1 Kiritimatiellia bacterium
CCGCGATTTGGAAGAAGACCTGGAAGGGCGTCGAATACCGTATCAGCTGGATTCCGCTTGGTGGCTATGTCTCCATTCCCGATGTCGACCCCGAGGGCACAAAGGCGATAGAGGGGGGCGAGGGTAATGGGGAACGTATCCCCCGAGCGAAGCGAGTCGCCGAAGGCGATGCCCTAGCAGGGGTGGGAACGGAGAAACAGACGATTTCTCCGTGGAAGGAGATAGCTGTAGCTGTTGCCGGTCCTGGCATGAATATCGTCCTTGCCGTCATGCTTGCGTTTCTTCTCGCCGCGATTCCCTCTGTCCGTTTTGGCGAACTCCCGGCCACGATAACCACGGCGAATCCGGGAGGGCCTGCGGAGAAGGCGGGCATCCGCTCCGGTGACACCGTTCTTTCGGTTGCGGGCAAGTCAGTCTCGACCTGGACGGAAATGCAGGTCGAGTTCCAGATAGTTGGTGCGCGCGAGGCAGACGTTGTATTGCGCGACAAGGACGGCGTGGAGCGTACGGTTAAGGTGACGCCTGTGCAGGATCCCGTGACAGGTGCGTATTTCATCGACGCCGTCCACATTGCCAATGAGGCGGTCGCGGCGAGCTGGATGCCCCACAGGAGCCCGATCAAGCAGCTTGCGTGGGACGCCGGCGCTATTTTCCGCGTCCTCAAAGGGCTTGTGACGCCAAAGGAGATGAAGAACACGGCGAAGGCGCTCGGCGGGCCGCAGATGATCGTCGAGGGGATATACAAGTCCGTGCGCCGCGATTTCTGGGATGGCGTCGGCTTTCTCAGGTTCCTCAACGTCAACCTCGCGGTCTTGAATCTCCTGCCTATACCGGTTCTCGACGGAGGGCTAATCATGTTCGCGCTTTTCGCGCTTGTTTTCCGCAGGCGTGTTCCAGAGAAGGTCGTCTCCACGCTCTCCATGACGTTCATGGTCCTTCTTCTCACTGCGATGGCGATACTGATTTTCCGCGACGCGCAGCGCAGCTGGCGCATCCACACCTACAAGCCGACCGCCGAGCAGACGGCTGGAACTAATACGGTTACGACTGTCACGAACACGAATGAGACGGACAACGCGAGCAATTAAGGTCGGAACGCTTGCCATCGGCGGTGGTGCGCCGGTGAGCGTCCAGACCATGGCGAACGCAAGCCCCCATGATGCGGCGGCGCTCGTCGAACAGGTTCGCTCGTGCGCGGCGCTTGGCTGCGACGTCTTTCGTCTGACTATTCCCGACGTCGAAGCGGCGAAAGTTCTCGGCGAGGTGAAGAAGTCCTCTCCGATTCCGCTCGTCGCCGACATCCACTTCGACTACCGCTGCGCGCTCGCCGCCATCGAGGCGGGAACTGACGCGCTTCGCCTGAATCCCGGTAATATCGGCTCGCGCGACAGGGTTCAGGCGGTCGCCCGCGCGGCAAAGGAGAAAAAGGTTCCTATCCGCATTGGCGTAAACCTCGGCTCTCTCGAGAAGCCGATCCGCGAAGAACTTGATGCGGGGAAGATCGACGTTCCCGAAGCGCTTGTGCGTTCGGCGCTCGGACACTTGAAGTTGCTTGAAGACGAGGGTTTCCGCGATGTCGTCATTTCCGCAAAGGCGTCGAATGTTCTCGAGACGCTTGCGACCTATCGGCTTCTCGCTGAACGCACAGACTGCCCGCTTCATGTCGGTGTCACCGAGGCGGGAACCCTAATTCCCGGCGCTGTCAGAAACTCGGTCGCGCTTGGAATCCTTCTTTCCGAAGGAATCGGCGACACGATAAGGGTGTCGCTCACCGCGAAGCCCGAGAAGGAAGTCAGGGTCGGAATGGAGATCCTTCGCGCGCTTGGCTTAAGGGATCCAGGCCCCGCGATAACGTCGTGCCCGACTTGCGGGCGCACTAAAGTCGACTTGATGCATGTCGCTTCTCAGGTCGAGATCGCTCTCGAGACGCTCGCGAAGGACGGCGTGAGGCTGCCGCGCGTCGCCGTCATGGGCTGCGCCGTGAACGGCCCCGGTGAAGCGAAGGGTGCCGATGTCGCGCTTTGCGGTGGAGACGGAGAGTTTCTTCTATATGTCAAGGGCAAGCAAGTTTGCAAAGTGTCCGAGGAAGACGCAGCTGGAAAGGTGATTGAGTATGCGCTATCTCTACGATAACGTCGTGGTTCTCGCGGTGTTCGCGGTACTGGCCGCGTTCGGGTGGCTTTTCGGCGGTACACGTGCCGAGTATCTCGTGCCGGTCATGCCGTGGCTTACGGCGATTCTTATCGAAGCCATGATATGCTTTCCTCAGCAGCACGACGGCGAGACGTCTTACGAGGCGAGGGCGAGGGTATGGTCCGCGATGAAGAAAGATCCGCTCGTGTGGACGTCTCTCGTCTTCATGGGGATTCTCATGGTGCCGTTCCTGAATGTGGGGCTCTGCCCGATTTGCGACTATCCGGCGATAGCGGCGGGAGCCGATCCGAGTCCCACAATACCATTCTTCCCGTTTTGCGTCAACAGAATGGAGCATCTCAATGTTGTCATGTGGTTTGTGCCCTCGCTTGTGGCCATGATCGCGACGAAGCATTCGATGCTGAAGCACGGTAAGCGCACGCTGCTTTCACTTGTCGTCTGGAACGGACTTGCGCTCGGCCTAATCGGGGCCATCCAGCAGGTATCGCACGCCAAGGCCCCGCTTTGGTTCGGCGATGACTTCCCAGCTGTCTACTTCTTCTCTACGTTCGGCTATCCCAACATGGCCGGCGACTACTTCACAACGCTATTTGCGCTTTCCTTCGGCCTGTGGCGCTGGCATCTTGACGACATGCGTCGCAAGGAATCGGAAATTAACGCAGCCATTGCGCATTCATCTGAAATGAAGGCTGAGGTCGAAGGGGCCGCGACGGTGAAGGCGCCCAGCTCGGCCAGCCATTCGCACCATCACCATCGCCACGGTCAAGGCGCCAAGAAGACGATCCCGTTTTGGAAAAAGCATTACTATCTGATTCCCACGACGATTTTCTTCTTCTGCGCCTTGGACACGCTTTCCAGGGCTTCGATAATGCTTGTTACGGGGCTTGCCGTTCTGTTCTTCCTGCACACTTTCATGTGCCTCTTTTCAAAGATGAAGAAGGCTCAGCGAGTCAAGGCGACGGTATTCAGCGCCGTGGCTCTGACGCTTATTTCGTTTTGTGCCGTCACCTTCATGCCGTCTGACATCCAGAAGGAAGTCGATACACTCAATACGACGGCGGTTCTTGATCGCGTAACGGGGAAGGGCCAGTACCATGTCCGTGTCGCCACGGAGATATGGAAAGGACATCCTCTCTTCGGCGTAGGTGGCTGGGGATATAAGCACTACTGCCTTCAGTACATGACTGACAAGGAGTTGCGCCAGGTGCAGATTGTTGGTGGCGCCAATGTGCACAACGACTATCTCCAGTTCCTCGCAGAGCACGGCGTAGTCGGCTTCGGCTTGCTCATTGCAATTATACTGATGATTGTGTGGCCCATAGGCAAAGTATGGAAGGATCTCATCAGTGCCTACCGCTTTACGCCGCCGAAGGAGCAGCCTCCGCAGCCAATACAGATATTCGTAGTGCCCGCTCCTGTGTTCTGCATTGTGATGGCGGCCGTCGCAACGCTGATCCATGCTTTTGGCGACTGCGTGCTAAGGTCCCCTGCGATACTATCGCTCTTCATCGTGTCACTCGCGACAATCGACGGTTTCCTCCCGAAGATCAAGAAGCACGGACGACATTGACAGTCAGGATTCTCAATTCGCAACCCTTAACTCACAAACTCTTAACTCACAACTTTTAACTTTGTTCATATGCTCCACGTAAACGAAAACTACTCGAAGATACAGGCAAGCTACCTCTTCACCGAAATCGCCCATCGCGTCTCTGCGCACCAGGCGGCAAACCCCGACGCGAAGATAATCCGTCTTGGCATAGGCGACGTCACCGAGCCGCTTTGCGACGCTGTCGTAAAGGCGATGCACAAGGCAGTCGACGACGAGGCGACGCGTAAGGACTTCCACGGCTACGGCCCGGAGCAGGGCTACGCGTTTCTCCGCGAGAAGGCGGCGAAGATCGACTTTCAGGACCGCGGCATAGACATTGCTGCCGACGAGATATTCATTTCCGACGGCGCGAAGTGCGACTGTGGCAACATACAGGAGCTTTTCGGGCACGATGTCAAGATTGCGGTCGGCGATCCTGTATATCCCGTCTACGTAGACACGAATGTGATGGCCGGCCGTACCGGTGCTAACGACGGCGGGCGGTATGCGGGGCTCGTCTACTTGACGTGCGACGCGTCAAACGGCTTTGTGCCTGGCCCTGAATCGGCTGATGGTGCCGACATCGTATACCTCTGCTATCCGAACAACCCGACTGGTGCTGTCGCCACGAAGGAACAGCTCCAGAAGTGGGTCGACTGGGCGAATGCGAACAAGTCGCTCATCCTCTTCGACGCCGCCTACGAGGCGTTCATAAGGACTCCCGGGAGTCCCCATTCCATCTACGAGTGCGCTGGAGCACGCAGTTGTGCGATCGAGTTCCGCAGCTACTCGAAGACTGCTGGCTTCACCGGAGTCCGCTGCGGCTACACGGTAGTTCCGAAGGGCCTTGTCGCGTATGCAAATGACGGCTCGCCCGTCGAGCTGAGGCCGATGTGGACGCGTCGCCAGACTACGAAGTTCAATGGCGCGAGCTACATTACCCAGCGCGGCGCGGAGGCGATCTACTCTCCTGAGGGCCAGGCGCAGACAATGGCAACGATAGACTTCTACCTTGAAAACGGACGGCTTATGAAGGAGGCGCTTTCGGCTCTCGGCTACGAAGTGACCGGTGGCGGAAACTCGCCGTATCTCTGGGTCAATGTGAAGGGCGACAGTTGGGAGTTTTTCGACAAGCTTCTTAAAAAGGCAAATGTCGTCACGACCCCTGGCGCCGGCTTCGGCAGGGCTGGCGAGGGATACATAAGGATTTCGTCGTTCAATTCGCGCGAGAACGTCCTCGAGGCGGTCGAGCGTCTAAAGAATGTTCTTTGAAAGGAGAAACAAAATGAAGAAACTGATGATCGTTGCCGCTGCTGCGGCGCTTTTCGCTGGATGCCAGAAGGAAGCCGAGAGGTTCGGCTACAAAGGTGTCGATCTTGCGGATGATGACTTGATGTTCTTTACGACGGGTCCGACCGTCACAAACTGGGTCCCCGCTCGAGTCTTGAGCGTGTGCGAGGAATACCAGATGAGCCCCGACGAGACAGCTCTTTTAGCGGCAGCAGGCGTAATCACTCCCGGTGAGCCACTCGAGAAGGTGCCTGAGGGCTATGCAAAGGACTCTGATGAGCCGTGGTTTGCCACGTGGAAGAAAGAAGCCGAGAACCTTGGCCGTAAGGGCGTGAACGGCTTCATCTCGCACTGGAATGAGGACAAGAACGTCTGGGAGACGAGCGAGACGTATTTCTCCTCCTACTATCCCGACGAGGCCGGCGCACTCGCAGCTCTTGCCGAGACGCGCGAAATCATTGGCAGCAAGTTCTCTCCGAAGAAGTTCTACGACTTCGACAAGTGCTGGGTTGCCGAGTATCTTCGACTTCGCGTCATGTGCATTGTCGGCCAGAAGCCCGACGGGACATGGTCGTGCATGCTCGACATAAACGACAAGTGCCGCCCTGGCTGTGGACAGTGGGAGCCCATCGAAGCTCAGGCAGAACGTCTTGCAGAGTACAAGTACCGCAAGGCGCTTGCTGCATGGAAGGCGGAGAGGTCCAAGGTTCTCGCGGATAACCATGCGGCGGTCGAGAAGATTCGTGCAGAAAAGGGCCTTGCGCTCCTCGGGGAAGGAGCTCGTGAATTCGACGGCGAGGATGGTCGCAAGGCGTATATTCGCGTAGGCACTTGCGATGCCGCGACTGTGACAAACAGGGTCGACTTCTGGAAGGAGAAGGCTGCCGTCCTCGCGGCTGCGACGGGCGTTGTCTTCGAAGGCGAGCCGATAAGCGAGGAAGATCCTTCTGGCTATGTCGTCTTGAGTGGATTGGCGGCTAACGACATATACGACGTGCGGCTTGATATGGCGTTTCCGCCCGTGCCCGCGGCAGCGGAGGGAGAGGCGAAGCTGGAAGGCGAGAAAACCGAGGAGGAGCCTGCGCCGAAGCCCCCGGTTGAATGGCGCGAGCTCTGCATCGAGAAGTTGCAGGCTGGCTTCGCGATTCCTCCGCGTCCGCAGCCGCCGACGCGGTGATCAGCCGAGGAATTCGTCCATTGTGTCTGAGCCGGGATGGTTTATGCCGTCCCGGCTCGCCGTTTTGAAGACGGTAAGGAAAAGGATCTTGAGGTCGAGGAGAAGCGAGCGGTTGTCGACATACCAGACGTCGAGACGGAACTTCTCCTCCCACGAAAGGGCATTGCGGCCGTTCACTTGCGCCCAGCCGGTGATGCCGGGCCTGACCTCGTGGCGGCGCGCTTGCTCGGGCGAATAGCGCGGAAGATATCTCGAAGGGAGAGGGCGCGGACCGACGAGGGCCATCTTGCCAGAAAGGACGTGCAGAAGCTGCGGTAGCTCGTCTAAAGAAGTTGCGCGCAAGAACCGCCCGAGCCGCGTAAGACGTTCGGCGTCCGTGCCCTCGCCGCTGCGCATCGTCCGGAACTTGAGCATTGTAAAGACGCGTCCGCCTTTGCCTGCGCGCTCCTGCCTGAAGAGGACTGGACGGCCGTTAAAGGCCAGAATTGCGACTGCGACAAGCGCGGCAATTGGGACCCACAGCGGAGCGGCGACAATAACGGCAAAAGATTCAATGACTCTTTTCACGGCACTATTATAGCAAATTATGGTATAATTTACGCACAGCAAGGAGAATTCCCATGAGAGACCTTTTTATAGTAGGAGCTGGCGGCTTTGGCCGCGAAGCAATCTGGACAGTCGAGCGCATCAACGCGCTTTCGCAGCAGCCGCAGTGGAATATCATCGGCTACGCCGACGATGACCCTAAGTGGAAGAAGGGCGATAACTTCGAGGGATTTCCGATCCTCGGGACTCTTGAGGAGGCGTCGCGCGACTATCCTGGCGCGTCCGTCTTCATCGCCGTCGGAAAGAACTCCAAGCGCGCCGACATTGCGAAGCGTCTGTGCGGGCATGACTTCCCAGCGATCATCGACCCGAAGGCGCAGATTTCCCCGACGACCGACTTCCTAGAAGGCGCGTTCATTGCTGCCGGTGCAGTCGTGCAGGTAGGCGCGGAGCTCGGCCGCTTCGTAATAGTAGGCGCGAATGCCGTAGTCTGCCACGATGCGCATCTTGGAGACTTCGTCAACATGGGCCCAGGCACCGTCGTCGCCTCGGGCGTAAAGGTCGAGGACAACGTTTCCTTCTTCGCCAACTCCTCGACCATGCCGTGGATTACAATCGGCACCGGTTCGGTCATTAACTGCGGCAAGGGTGTCAAGGAAAGCATCCCAGCGAACACCGAGGTCTGAAGGCGGCGCGAGGCGTGAAGAAGGTTATCTATAACCTGCTGTTCGCCATCGTCTATCCGTTTCTTCTGCCTGGCTTCCTCGTCCGAATGCTGAGGCGCGGCGGATATGCCGCGCGGATGGGCGATAGATTCGCGCTCTATCCCGACGAGGTGCTGGCCAAGTTCAGGGAAGGTGGTTTCGTCTGGATTCACGCCGTTTCCGTCGGCGAGGTCCAGGTCGCGGGCCAGCTTATGCGCGAATGGCGGAAGGTCGAGCAAGGCGTCAGGTTCGTCTTTTCCACGACGAGTTCCACCGGTTGGAAGATGGCGGAGAAGGAAGTCTCCGGGCGCGATGTGCTCATATACAATCCGCTTGATTTTCCGAACTTCGTCAAGAGTGCGCTGAAGACCGTCCGTCCCCGTGCGGTAGTCCTCACCGAAAGCGAGATATGGCCCAACTTCATCTGGACGGCGCGACGCTACCGCATACCGGTCTTTCTGATAAACGCGCGCGTCAGCGACCGCAGTGCGCCACGCTACAAGGCCGCCAGATGGTTCTTCGGCGACGTTCTCTCGTCGTTTGCCCGCATCTTCGCGCAGTCCGATCTCGACGCGACGCGTCTTGTCGCCGCCGGCGCTCCTGAAAGAATCGTCGAGGTGACGGGCAGCTTTAAGTTCGACGTCGCGCACCGCAACGAGGCGAAGGAACGCGAACTCCGGGAGTGGATTGGCTCTGGTCGCATACTTCTCGGCGGTTCGACATGGCCGGGCGAGGACGAGGCGCTTCTCCGCATTTATTCCGATATTGCAAAGGTGCAGGGAGATGTCTCGCAAGTCAAGCTCGTCATAGCACCTCGCCACTTTGAGAAAGCCGACGCCGTCGAGGCGAACATAAAATCCGCCGGCTTCTCCTGCGTCAGGCGTTCGCGAGGAGAATGTGGAACGATGGCGGACCGCGGTCGCCTCGGAGAGGCGACCCTACCAAGTGAGCGAGGAGCGGTGTTTCTTGCCGACACGACGGGCGAGTTGATGGGGCTTTATGGAATCTCCGACGTCGTGTTCGTCGGGAAGTCACTCTGCGCCCACGGAAGCCAGAACATGATTGAACCGTGCCTTTGCGGCAAGCCGACGGCCGTTGGACCTTACACCGAGAACTTCCGTCCCGTCATGAGCGATCTTCTTGCGGCTGACGCCATACGCCAGGTGAAGGACGAAAAGGAGCTTGGCGAATTCGTGAAAACATCTTTTGCCGATGACGGCGGGCTTGGTGCACGCGCGGCGGCGGCAGTCGAGCGCCGCAAGGGTGTCGTACCGAAGTGTGTTGAAGCGATCCGCCGTGCGCTTGTCTGCGTCGCGCTCCTTCTCGTCGTCGCCGGGTGCGGGAATGGCGGCGGCGAAGATGCCAAGAATACAAAAGCTGAGCCAGAGGAAAGCTCGTTCCGCCCGGTCAAGATAACTACCGCCTGCATCGCTGCACTTGAGAAGCCAACGGCGACGCGAGTGCTTCTCGCAGATGACAAGGCCGAGACATTCAGGCCGTTCCTCTCTTCGTTCGGCGTCATCTGCGTCTCGAACGAGGAGGCCGCCGCGGAATCGAAGTTCGACATCGTATTTCTCGCCGGCAGATCAGATGCCGATAAGCTTTCCAATGCCCTCGGTCGCACTGGCGAGGCCGGCATCCTTGCATGGCGGCTTGTGGTCAAGGACATGAGCGCCGAGGATTTCAAGAATGCCGTCGAGTCATTCCCCTGCGAGTCGGCGCATCTCTGGATGCCGAGTTCCGAGGAGTGGGTTTTCGTCGGCCGTCGCTCGCCACGAAAGATAAAGCTCGACGCAATGATGGACGTCTTTTCGCGCGAAGTGGCGTTCGAGGCTCTTGCCGAGGCAAAGGCGACAGCGCTTTCCGACGTCTTTGCAAGCTATGTCGGAAATCTTGACGGGCTATCAGACGCGTTTGTCTCGACGAACCTCTCGGCAGTAGTGCGTCCGGAGTTTTTTGTGACGAAGGACATCCCGCCTCTTGACTGGGTGACGCGTGGCGACGTTGACGAAGACATCTACAAGGCAACGCTCGCCGAGATTCGCTCGATGCAGGTAGTGCGGCGGCTTATAATCGAGGGCGATCTCATCGCCGCGGAAGGAAAGGCGGACGATGCCACTGAAGTGTGGGCACGGGCCATGCTAAGGAATCCACGCGATCCGATGCTGCTCGACCGTCTCGACCGGCTTTCCCGCAACGCAGAGGCGCTTCTTGCCGTAGGCAACGTCACTGCCGCTACAAAGTGCTACGAGACAATGGTTGTCATAAATCCGACGGATGCGTCGGCAGTCTTAAAATACGGCATGAGCCTTCGGCGCCTCGGCATGAAGGAAATGTCAGATCAAGTGCTCAAACGAGCAGGGGAGCTAAGGAAAAAGTGAAAAAGACGATAATGGCGTTGTCGCTGCTTGCGTTTGCGGGCTGCTTCACCATATTCGAGAGCGACTATCCTGCAGTCGAGATGTCCGCCGCAGGCAATGCGGACATCAAAGTTCAGCTCGCGGGTTTCGAGGCGAGTGTCACGACATACGAAGTCGTCTATGGATACGAGACGGCGTACCGCTACCACTATGGCTATCGTCGTCACTACGGCTACTGGGGGCCTTCGACGGTGATGACCGAGACTTATGTTCCGCAGACACGTGCGACATCGACCTTCATCGACCGCGCGACGGAAATACTCGAGCTCAACGGATTCAATCCAAAAACCGACAAGCCTGAGTACCGCATTGAGGTGAAGTTCGACGGGCCTTTTATGAGCGACGGAGAACGCGCGGCCGAGGCCGCATGGACCATCTTCTCGCTGTTCACGGCGGACTACGGCGTCCATACTTGGACTGCGAAGCTAAAGGTCTACGACATCGCCACAGGCAAGCTTCTCATGCACTACGACTATTCCGAGCGCTACTCCGCCCTTGTCTGGGGCCCGATTCCTCTGTTCAGCCCGGCAGGTTCCGACAAGACGTCGGCGAGCTCGATGCAGCGCTGGTGCCTTATGGCGCTCACCGACCGCGCAATGGCAGACGCAACGGCGTTCCTTGCGGCGCAGGCAAAGCCAGCCAAGGCGGAATGATGCCGGGGTTTGCACTTAGCGAAATGGAAAACAAATGAAAAACGTAATAATCTCGATTGTTGCTGTTGCCGCAGGAGCGGCGATGTCTCTTTGTGCCGCCGAAAACTTCGCCGCTGGCGACAAGGTCAGCGGGTTTGCAGTAAAGTCTGTCACGGATCTCCCCGAGGTCAAGGGGCGGATGGTCCGAATGGAATACGAGAAGAACGGCGCCGAGCTGATCTGGTTTGATCGTGACGACGACTGCAAGACATTCGCAATCGGCTTCCGCACTCTGCCGTACGATGATACCGGGGTGCCGCACATAATCGAGCACTCGGTGCTGTGCGGTTCCGAGAAATATCCAGTGAAGGATCCGTTCGTGCAGCTTGCGAAGGGCTCCTTTACGACGTTTCTGAACGCATTCACGTCCCCGGACTGTACCTGCTATCCTGTTTGTTCCCGCAACCAGCAGGAATTGCTCAACCTCATGGACGTCTATATGGACGCTGTACTCCATCCTTTGAGCGTACAGTCGCCATTGGCGTTTAAGCAGGAGGGCTGGCACTACGAGCTGGACGGGCCTGACGGCGAGCTTAAGCGCAATGGCATCGTGTACAGCGAGATGAAGGGTGGCTTTTCAAATCCCGAGAGACTGCTTTACACCGAGGTCTCTCGACTGCTCTATCCCGACACTACGTACGGCTTTGTGTCTGGAGGCGACCCCGCTGCGATACCGACGCTCACGTTCGAGATGTACAAGTCCTTCTACAACCGATTCTACCATCCGTCAAACGCTCGCATCTTCCTCGACGGAAACATGGACGTGAAGGCTGTCCTTGCGAAGCTTGACAGCTTCCTTTCGCCGTATGAGCGCAAGGTCGTGGACGCGCCAGTGAAGTTTCAGCGTCCAGTCAGTGCAGAGAAGACGATGGAATACGAGATAGGGGCGGACGAGAAGTCCGAGGGCAAGGTGTATGTCGCGACCGGATGGGTTTGCGGGCGTTTCGACGAGCGCGAGAAAAGCCGTGCGCTTGAAGTGCTTGTCGCCGTGATTGCTGGCGACAACTCGTCACCGCTGAAAAAGGCGCTCGTCGACGCAGGGCTTTGCGAAGACCTCTACTGGGGTTGCAGTCAGATGGCGCAGATTAGGTCGGGATTGACTGTCAAGGGCGTCAAGGCCGAGAATGTCGATGCAGTCCGCAACACGATTAGCGAAACGCTTTCCCGACTTGCCGCAGAAGGGCTCGACCATGCCCGCATAGAGGCGGTTCTCGACCGCACGGAGTTTAATGTCAGGGAGAAAGACACTGGTTCCACGCCGCGTGGGCTTGATATTTATTTCGATGCGTCCTCGTTGTGGAACTACGGCGGCGATCCGGCAGATGCGTTCCGCAACGATGCGATATTCGCCTCGCTTCGCGGGAAGATTGCAACCGGCGGGTTCGAGAAGTTGCTCAAGGAGTGCTTTATCGACAATCCGCACGTCGTGAGACTTACTATGACGCCTTCCAAGACGATCGCCGCGGAGCGCGCCGAGGCGGAAAAGAAGGCGCTCGCCGCGATAAAGGCCGGGTGGAGCAAAGAAGAACTCGACAAGGTGCTTGCAGAATGTAGCGCCCTTAAGAAATTCCAGGCAGATCCATCCAAGCCCGAGGACCTTGCGAAGCTCCCGCGCCTGTCGCTGTCCGACATTCCGGAGATGGGCACGTACGTCCCGCGCGAAATCGTCAAGGCCGGCGGAGTGACGGTCGTGCGTCCCCACACTCATGCAAACGGAATTCTCCACGCCGAGTGCCATTTCAGCGCGGAGGACTTTACGGCCGAGGAACTTGCCGACCTTCCATTCCTTGCGCATCTTTTCACGAACCTTCGCACGTCTCGTCGTTCGCTTGACGACCTGCGCAACTTCCGGGACGGACGCCTCGGGCGCTTTTACTCGTCGGTGGGCGTCTATTCCTCGCCAAAGGACGGCGAGGGCCGTCCATATTTCACCGTCAGGGTGTCGGCTCTTGAGTCCCGCGCGGACGATGCGCTCGGCTTTGTCCCCGAAGTGCTGCGCGAGACGCAGTTTGACGACATAAAGGCGATTGGCAAGCTGCTGCGGCAGGACCGTCTTGACGCGGAGCAGATGCCAAACGGAATCTCTGGCTCCCATTTCGCGAATAGCCGCGCAACAGCACAGCTGACATCTCGTGGCGCGATGGACGAGATTATCGGCGGCATTGCCCACATCCGCCATCTGCAGAAGGTGGATGACGATTTCGCAGAGCATGGCGCTGACTTCGCCAAGCATCTCGCAGGCCTCGCCGCAAAACTCTTTACGAGAGACCGTCTCGTCGTGTGTCTGCCCGACAACATTCCGATTTCCTGGGCCGAACGCATCGCCGAGGCGTTTCCACGCGGCGAGATCGGGCCGCGGCAGGAAATAAAGCCGTTCCCAAGGAAAAAGGAGGGCTTCCGCACTTTGGGTACCATTAGTGGAACGGCCATGGTTGCCCATCCTGCCAAGTACCCGTACAGCGGTAAGGCGATTGTCGCCGCTCGTGTGCTTTCATATGGCTATCTCTGGGAAGAGATACGCGTGAAGGGCGGTGCCTACGGCGGCAATTTCGGGGTCGGCCGCAGCGGCGACGCCAGTTGGTCGTCCTGGAACGATCCAAAGCCGGCGCGCACGCTTGACGTATATGCCGGGTGCGGCAAGGCCCTCAGGGCTTTTGCTGACGGCGATGATTCGCTAGACAGCCAGATAGTGAGCGCCATTGCAAGGTCAGAGCCGTACCAGACGCCAAGCGCCGAAACATACTCTGCGTCGTCATTGTGGCTTTCCGGCCGCACTCCAGACGACCTGCAGCGCACCCGCTCTGAAATGCTCAAGACCACGAAGCAGGACCTTCGCGCCTTCGCCGACGAAGTCGACGCAATGACGTCTTCCACCGCAATCTGCATCGTAGGCGGTGCCCAGCTCGTGGACTCCTGCACAAACCTTCTCGATCATGTCGAGACGCTTGCACGATGAGTCGTTTAGCCACTGTGGCAGTTGCCGAGAGGCAGTCCATAATGGTATAATATCGACAACAGGAGGAAACATGAAAAAAGAAGAGACAATTGCAGTTTCGGCGATGCGCGCCGGCTTTACGCTAATCGAGATCCTCGTGGCCGTGGCCATTATCGGCATCCTCGGCACGACGGCCGCAATCGGTATTCCTCGGATCCTTGAAAACGCCAAGATCAGAGCGGCAAAGGTCGGTGTCGACAACCTCAAGGGTGCCGTCGTGACGTACAATATTGAGAAGGGCAAGTACCCCAACGACCTCAAGTCGCTTGTCGAGGCATCTGGCGACGACGAGCCGATCGTCGATGGCGGAGAAGGTGCTCTGTACGATCCGTGGGGAACGGAGTACAAGTACGAGAAGAAGGGCAAGCGTTTTGTGATTATCAGCGCCGGCCCGGACGGTGAATTCGGCGGCGACGACGACATCCGCAGCGACGTCACGAAGAAGGCCGGCGGAAACGACTGACGTCCCCGCTGTCGCGCTTGCGATGCGCAGGGCCTTTACACTCATCGAGATACTTGTCGTTGTCGCCATTATGGCGATAATGGCGACCGCCGCTGTACTCGGCGTCCGCGCAGGGCAGGACGCCGCGCGCGTCAAGGGCGCAACGAGGGATATCATGGCGTCGATACGTCACGCGCGCTCAATGGCGCTCGTCATGATGCAGCCCGCCATCATAACCTACTCGACAACCCATGTGGACGACGAAGTTTGCGCCCAGATCAAGGTTGACGGCGCGAAGCTCATGGGGAAGACCTCGTCCGACACTGTGCAGACTCTTTCTGGCGAAATCGTGATGCGCGATGGATCCAAGGTGGAAGACGTAAAAAAGAAAGCTGCTTCGGGCGAGGAAGCCAAGGAACTTCTCGAAGACACAGGCGGGGACACTGTTGAGGACTACCTCTTCGCGCCCATATCAACAGAAATCATGCGCGGAGTGCGAATCAAGGTTGTCGTAGGTGACGAAGAGTTGTCTCTCGAGCAGGACGAGAGGAAGAACGCAAGTAAAATTTCGGTGTTCTCCAACGTGGACTACCTGCTCGGGAAGTACAAGGAGAAGAAAGCCGAAGAGGAAAAGGCCGCTGCGGAGAAAGCTGCGGAATCTCAAAGTGCCTCGGCTCCGGCAAACCGCGAAGAAGACCAGGAGCCGGTTAGCGTGGTGTGGGAGGCGAACGGGCGCTGCGACCCTCACCGCGTTTGGGTGTATCTCGACGGTTCGACCCCAGAGAAGGGGCTCTGCATAAAGATCGACCACTTCGGCGCGGCCAAGATACTGTCAAACGACGAGGACTGACGCCATGCGAAAAGGATTTACATTGCTAGAAGTCCTGCTCGCCTCGATAATCCTCGGGGCGGGGCTTGCGGCGATACTCGTCTCGATGTCGCAGAGCCAGAAGATGATGCTGTCCTCGTCCGCGCTCGAGACGGCACAGGAGGTGATGGATCTCGGGGAAATGGCCTATCCTCTTTCGGACGTTAAGGACCCGGACCAGGATCTCGACGTCAGCGAGACGAAGGCGACTGAGCTTTGGGACATAATCTCCGGCTCTCATGGGCCGAAGTTGTCGCGAGAGCAGGAGGAGAAGTTCCAGGGGTACACTTGGGAGCGCGTCGCGCTGAACCGCAAGGACGACGAGGACGACATAAAGCGCCTCGGCAACCTCTATACCGTGCGTGTTATCGTTCGCTGGGGAGACAACCGCCGTGGCGAAAATGAAGAGGAAAGCTACGTCACGTTCTGGAGGAAGAAGGAATGAAGCGCGCCTTTACACTTATAGAGCTTCTTCTCGCCGCCGTGCTTCTCGGCGTCCTCACGTCGCTTACGATGATGACCTTCAACTCCGTAACCCACGGCTGGCAGGTCTCCACTGACTACCTTGACAAGATGCAGCGTACCGATTTCGCGCTCAACCAGGTCATATCTGGCTTAAGAAGTCTCTACTACCCCCATGGCGGCGAGCAGAGCTACGACTACGGATTCTATCTTACCGACAACGGCGATGGCGAGGATCCTGACCGCTCCGACGTCATAGAGTGGTCAAAGCGCGGTTCTGCGATAGTCGGCTCGAAAAGCGCCGCTGTTGACACCGTGCATCGCGTCCAGCTCATGGTGCTTGAGGAGGGGAACCGCGACTACATTGAGCCAATAGAGGTCACTGGGCTCTATGCGCGCCACTGCCCCGATGTTACGTTGCGTCCAAAGGACAACCGCGACGACATTGACTTCTCCTTTGGCAACGACGAGATGTACCAGCCGGTTCTCGTGGCAGACGGCATCGTCGGCTTCAACTGCCGGGTCCTGCCCACTGACGAAAAGGTCGAAGCAGAGCACGATGAATCTCTTTTCGAAGACAAGTGGGATACGTCCAACGCCGTGCCCTACAAGATCGAACTCACTTTCTACCTTGCCGACCCCGATGGCCGTGCCTATCGTTCGAATACGGCGCCTATCATGCGCATAGTGCGGATGCCCTTGTACGAGCAGTCAAAGGACGGCGCGGCTCCTCCGTCAGAGAAGGCCGCGCGTGAAAGCGGCGGCGCTAGGCGCAATTCTTCAGGTGGGTCTGGGCGCACGAGCGGCGGCGGTGGCCAGCCTGGTGGCGGCGTTCCTGGCGGTGGCCCCGGAGGTGGTCCAAGCGGTGGAGGCGCCAGACCAGGTGGTGGTGGACAGCCTGGCGGAGGCGCGCGTCCAGGTGGCGGCGGTGCGCCGCCGCCGGGAGGAGGAATGCGATGAGACGTGCAAGTGCGCTATTGATGGCTCTTTGGATAATTGCCGTGCTATCGATCATGGTGCTGTCCTTTGCGTCCGAGGCACATCTCCAGACTGGGATCAATGTATATGTGCGCGAAAGAAACCGCGTAAATCGCCTTGTCGATGCGGGACGCATACTTGCCGAGGTCGTGATATCCGACTACTCAAACGTGTCTGAATGGACCGAGGACGAAGATGCCGACAAGCTCTTCGAGGACGATCGCTGGTACAAGGAGAAGCGGGACCTCAAGAGCGGGCGTCCCTGCGTCATAGGTCCAATTCTTGTCGACGAGGAGAACCCGGAATCTGGCACCGTCAAGGTTGAGATTTGCATTACGCGTGGGCTCAACATCAACGAGCTTACGCCTGATGGAGACCAGAACTGGCGGCTCAGGTGGGAGATGATTCTCAAGAGCCACGGAATCCCTGAGGACTACGAAGTTGAGGCGTACGATTCGCAGCATCATTCACGTGGCAAAGTCAACCTGATCAATCTCCTTATCGCGAGTTTTGCGGACTGGGTTGACGCAGACGACAATGCGACTTCTATGGATGGCGAGGACTGCGGTGCGGAATCAAAATGGTACGAGGAAGAGTATGACGACAACAAGGTCGACGACGAGGACAAACGTTATCCGCGCAACGGTGCGATTCCTGACATCAAGGAGCTTTCCTACATACGCGGCTTCCGCGACTTCCCTGTCGTGTTGACGGGCGGCGTACTGAACCCCGAGGAAGATCCGAAGGACCAGATACACGTCCGCGGCATTGCTGACATGTTCAACACGCTTGGCAGCGCAAAGGTATTTGTCAACGACTGCACGCGCGACGAACTCATGACCGTTCCCGGCATTTTCGACGAGGAGGACGAAGAGGACCTCGAGAAGACAACCGAGAACATTGACGCAATCCTCGGCGCAAGGAGCGAGGAGCCCGACTACGACGTGGACGAATCCCTCGGCTGGTGGCAGTACAAGGACTTTCAGGATCTTCAGCAGCGTGTTGCCGACTATGGCGGGAACGATGCGCAGATTGGCACTGAGGCGAACAACTATCTACTCTTCAAGCCGGACGACACGACGATTTTCGAGATAACGATAGAGTGCGAGTCGATGGGGATGACGCGCTCGGTCAGGGCGAAGGCGTACTTGAAGGACAAAGACGTTCGCTATGTCGAATGGGAGGAAGATCCCGTAGGGGACAGGAAGGAATCCGCAAAATGAAGCTGATAGACGGCAAGGAACTTGCGCGCAATCTGCGCGGGGAGATTGCGGCTGGAGTCGCCGCGCTTAAGTCGGAGAAAGGCGTGACGCCTGGGCTCGCCGTGATTCTCGTTGGCGACAATCCTGCAAGCGTGAGCTATGTCACCGCCAAGGAAAAGGCGTGCACAGAGGCGGGGATGCTCTCGCGCGAAATACGACTTCCCGCCGAGACAACAGAGGATGAACTCGTCGCGCTCGTGAAGAAGCTCAACGACGATCCTGAAATCCATGGCATCCTCGTGCAGCTGCCGGTCCCGAAGCATATCCGCGACAAGGCAGTCATAGACGCGATAGCGCCAGAGAAGGACGTCGATGGTTTTACGCCTGTCAACGTTGGCAAGATGATGATCGGCGACGAATGCTTTCTCCCATGCACGCCGCACGGCATAATCAAGCTTATAGAGTTCTCGGGTATGGACATCCGCGGCAAGCACGCAGTAGTTATCGGGCGCAGCAACATTGTCGGCAAGCCCGTCGCGGCGCTTCTTGCCCGCAAGGAAACGAATGCGACCGTCACCCTCTGCCACACGGGAACGCCAGACGTCGGGCACTTCACGCGCGATGCAGATATCGTCGTTGTCGCGGCAGGGCGGCCAAACACGCTTACCGGCGACATGCTTAAAGAGGGTGCCGTAGTAATCGACGTCGGTGTAAACAGGATTCCCGACTCAACAAAACCGAAAGGTTTCCGTCTCGTTGGTGACGCAGATTTTGACAGCTGCTCCAAGGTTGCAGGCGCAATTACTCCAGTCCCAGGCGGCGTCGGTCCTATGACGATAACGATGCTTCTCTGGAACACCCTCGAGAGCGCCCGCCGCGTCGCCAAGTAAGCGTCTAGCTTGAAGCCGTCGCTGCCAAAGGCACGCGAACTTTATGCGTGGTAATAGCGGATGCTGTCAGGTGGGCGCACGTTAGTAAGCGTGCCCACATAGTGCCTTAGCCAGTGGTCTTGCTTTGGATGCGACTTAGCGGCGTCTTCGTTCAGTTCGATACCGAGGCCGGGTCGGTCGGAAGGGTACATAAGACCGTCGGCGAAGCGAACGTCTTCGTCGATTACGTCTTTTCTCCATGGCACATCGTCGAAAAGCGTCTCGTGTATGCAGTAGCCGGGAGTCGAGACCCCAAGCGCTAGCGTAACCGCGTTTGCAACAGGGCCTGAAGGGTTGTGTGCACAGAAGGGGATGTGGTGCGCGTCGCACAGGGCGGCAATCTGCTTCATTCCGGTGATGCCGCCTGCATGCGACGAATCGGGTTGGAGATAGTCCATGGCGCGAAGCTCGATTGCGTCGAGGATCTGCTGTGTCGTGTACAGTCGCTCGCCGCAGGCAATCGGCACCTTTACCCTTGAGCGCACATCCGCGAGCGCACGCATCGTGTCGGGTATTACCGGCTCTTCAACCCAATAGGGATTAAACTCTTCGAGTGCGTTGCAGACGCGTAGCGCCGTCGGCACGTCGAAGCGTCCATGGCACTCGATGAGGATTTCCGCCTTGCCTTCGGTCGCTGCCTTGACCGCTGCGACGCACTTCATTGCCTTCTTGAAGTCCTCGGGCGGGAGCTGGCGGTAGTTTTTCCCAAAGGGATCCCATTTGAGACCTTTAAAACCTGCCTCGACTGCAGCCGTGGCTTTTGCCGCAAACTCCTCCGGCTCCTTTGCACCCGCGAACCAGCAGTTCGCATAGCAGGGAACACCATCGCGACACTTGCCGCCGATTAACTTCCACACTGGGAGATTGAGCGCCTTGCCTTTGATGTCCCAAAGCGCCATGTCGATTGCGGATAGCGCGGACATGAGGACCGCTCCGCCGCGCCAGTAGGCATCGCGGTAGTTCTCGTGGAAGATCCATTCCGTGTCGAACGGATCCTTTCCGATGAGCGCGTGTTCAAGGTCGGCGATTGCGCCCACGAGCGCGCTTTCCTTGTATTCGAGGGTTCCCTCGCCTATTCCCTCGATTCCCTCGTCGGTAAGCACCTTCACGAACACCCAGTTCGTGCGGAAGCAGTCGATGACGAACGTCTTGATCGATTTGATTTTCATATTAATTTGAGTATTGATCTTTAACGCAGAGACGCAGAGACGCGAAGTGCGCGGAGAATATCGACCTCTGCGTTCTCTGCGACTTTGCGACTCTGCGTTAAAAAATGAACGGTCATTATTGGGTATGGATCGTTGTTTATTCTACAATGCGGTTTCTGTTGAAGGTGAAGAAGAAGCTGAATGCCATAAGCACAGCGCCAAGTGCATACGTCCCAGCCATGATTCCGAAGCCGATTTCAAACCCGCGCACGCCCCAGCGCTGGGAAAGGGCTCCCATGGCGACACCAGAAAGCCCGCCGAAGAAGAACGCGATCATATTGAGAAGCCCCACCGCAGTGGAGCGATGCTCTGGCGAAACGACGTCGAAAAGCGATGCGTGAGTATTCACTTCGAAAAAACCGCGAAAGACGCCGTAGGCACTTGCGGCTACGAGCAGCGCTGCAAAGGACGGTGCAAGACCGATCCAAAGGAGCATCGGTGCGCCGCAGAGAAGGGCAATCGCCTGGAATCCGAGACGAAAGCGCGGCATCTTCTTAACGAAATGGTCTGTCACGATTCCTCCCGCTAGAATAGCCGCAAAAGCGAAGAGGTGGTGCCATAGCATCACGCCCTTGCCCGCCTCTCCTACGCCTACTGCAAATTTCTCTGCGGCGAACTTTGGCGCCCAGAAGAGATACGCGTTGTTCACGAAGACTATTGCGACAAATCCAGCCGTGGCGCACAGAGCCGAGGGGTTGCAGAAATATGCGCGAAGAGACTGCGCGACCGAGGAATCCCGCGTCCTAACAACCTTCGTCCCGGATGTCTCGGAGGTCCCGGACGTCCCGTCCTTCAACCCCCAGATGAAGAATACTCCAAGGGCGCATCCTGCCGCGCCGAAGGCGATAAACACGTTTCGCCACGAGCCGAGGAACCCAAGCATCCACGCCACTACGAGTCCAGAAATCATGAGCCCCACATAGAGCGCGGCCTGGTGGATGGAGAGCGCGACGGAGCGCGTCTCCTTATGGTGGACGGCAATTAGCGCATATGCGCTTGGCGCATAGAAACTTTCGCCTACGCCGGTAGCAATGGAGCGGAAAAAGAGCGCCCCGACAAAGCCGCCTATGAAACCCATGCATATCGTCATCAGCGACCAGGCGATAAGCGAGAGCGTTATTAGCCACTTTCTGCTGAAGCGGTCTCCAAGAAAACCGGCGACGACCGTCATCGCCGCGAGCGTCCAGGAGAGCGTCGTGTTGATCCATCCGATTTGGACGTCCGTCAAGTGTAGATCGTCCTGAATCGGTATCGTCAAGAGCCCGAAGAGCGCTCTGTCCGCCTGATGGAAGAAGAACGCGCAGGAGAGAATCGCTATCAAAAACCACTTATACATCGACGTCCTCAGGCATGTGTTGGCACGAGCAGCCAGCGTCGCAAGTGACGATCTCGCCGGTCATGTTCGCGGAATCTTCCGAAGCAAGGAACGCGACGACATTTGCGATGTCGGAACCTTTCGCCTCCTTGCGCAACGGGCAGTTGAGTCGCCGCCGTGCCGCTTTTTTGGGATCGAGCGTATTCCAGCGCTCCGTATATATGTAGCCAGGTGCGCAGCAGTTGACGCGGATGCCAAGTGGTGCAAGGTCGAGCGCGAGTGCGCGAACCATCGAGTTGATCGCTCCCTTGGACGAGCAGTAGGCCGTGCGGTTCCTGATCGCGCGCATGGCGGTGTTAGACGAGAGGAATACGACTACGCCGCGCGATTCCTGCTTCATGAAGAAGCGGTTGCAGGCCATCTGTGTCACCTGAAAGCCGCCGACGACATTCGTCTTGAACACGTCATTGAACATCTCTGGCTTCATTTCCAAGGGTCCGCCGTGTCCAATTCCCTGGTTCGCCGCATTGTTTACGAGGATGTCGAGCCGTCCGGCTTCGTGTTCAACAGTGTCAAACAAGGTTTTTACCTGGTCGGCATTTGAGATGTCGCACGGCACGGCTGTGACACCATTGACGCCACGCGCCTTGAGCGCCTCTGCGCCACTTGCAGTGGACGAGGTGCTTGTCCCGCACATAAAGACCTTTGCGCCCTCGCGGGCGAATTTCTCGACTATGTCCAGTCCCGTATTGCGGTTTCCGCCAGTAACGAGAACAACTTTTCCGTCAAATTTTCCCATCTTCTCCTCGCACTTCTTCTTTGAACCGTGTAGAACGTGTAGATCGTGTAGAGTTCCTTCTCGACAGCCGTCATTATACCACATGCCGTTGACGGACACGCTTCCATTTACGATACCACTTGCATCCCAAATGCGAAGTATGGTAAAATGCGTGGCATGAAAACCTTGCTTTACTTTCAGTCAACAGCAAAGACAAGCGCTGACGAAAAGCTCGGTGGGGTCCAGAGCATTGCCGCAAAATGCGGCTGGCACGTGCAGATTGTCGATGGAATCCCTGCGGCGAAAAAGATCAAGTCGCTTGTGTCGTTCTGGAACCCTGAGGGTGCAATCGTCGAATGTGGTGGAACTGCAACGACTGTCAATCCGTCCGCCTTTGGCCGTCTGCCAGTCGTCTTCTTTGACCATGATCCCTCGTGTCTCCCTGAGAACTCACTTTGCGTGACGCACGACTCTGCGGCGACAGGAAAGATGGCTGCACGAGAACTGATGGAGAGTGACGCCACGAACTTCGCGTTCGTACCATATCCAGAGCGGCGCTTTTGGAGCGAAGAGCGCGAGCGAGGATTTGTTGCGGCGCTCTCGTTGAACGGACATGGATGCCATGTCTTTTCCTCCAAGCGCTCGCCCAAGGACTCAACGCGGTGGCAACGTGAGTTGCGCGAGTTCCTTAAGGGGCTGCCAAAGCCCTGTGCGCTTTTTGCCGCGAACGACTACACTGCCGCAGAAGTGTTGACGGCGGCCGAGTTCATTGGAGTGAAGGTGCCCGACGAGCTTTCGGTGATCGGCGTGGATGACGCAGTGTCGATCTGCGAGCGCACGGAGCCGACGCTTTCTTCCGTAAAGCCAGATTTCCGTCGCGGCGGCGAACTTGCCGCGCTTCTCTTGGCGGCGCGTCTGCGTGACGGCGCTTCACTCAAGGGAGAGCGTCGCCGCGCATTCGGCCCCCTTGCCGTAATCCGTCGCGCTTCGACGCGCCGTCTTGCCGTGCAGGACGCAGCGGTAACAGCCGCGCTTGGGTTAATACGTCGCGAGGCGTGTTCGGGGCTTTCCGCGAAGACCGTCCTCGGGCAGTTCCCATGCTCGCGTCGAATGGCCGAGATGCGCTTCAAGAATGCCGTCGGACATTCGGTCCTTGATGAAATGCATGCAGTTCAGCTCGAGCGCGCGAA
The DNA here is from genome assembly GCA_017547265.1 of Kiritimatiellia bacterium. The sequence continues at coordinate 22,942 of JAFYQC010000044.1, forward strand.
ACACCTCCTTGCAGGAACCATGCCACTCAAGGCAATCTCCGACTTCTGCGGTTTCGAGAATCCCAATTCGCTTCGCAAGTTCTTCAAAGCCCAGACCGGCATGACCATGACCAACTGGCGAATTTCGCAAAAGGGATTATGATCTGTGCGGAATGGGAATTATTAGGGCGGTGGTGGCCTGGTATAATATTGACATAAACGGAACTTGTAAACTTCTAATAAACTTCTAAAGGCAATGGCGACAAGATGAACGGTAGAGAGATTAAGTTTATTTGTGTTGTTCTTTCACTCTGCGCCATGTCGGCGCAGGCCGATGTCGTGGCGTTCAAGGATGCCGCGAAAATCAAGAGTTGGGACGCATGGGACGACCACAAAAAGCCCGAGCCGCCTAAGGAAAAGCCATGCGTGACATGGGAGAAGTTGAACAATCTCAATCCTGGCATGAAGGAAATCGGCCGACTTGCCGTGCGCGGCGCGAAGGACATAAAGTCGTCAAAGTGGTCGGTTGGATGCGAGACGATGGATCGCGACTATGCAGACTGGGACGCCTACAAGCATCTGCTCGAACCGCTTGGCGCGAAGCACGGGCGTCTCTTCTCTGGCTGGGCAAAGACCGAGCAGGAGAAGGGGAGGTACGACTTCACGTGGCTCGACCCGCATGTTCGCGAAATGGCCGCGATGGGAGTGAAGCCGTGGATATGCTTATCTTACGGCAACCCGGTGTATGGCAGCGACTTCCGCCTTGGTATGCGCGTGAAGCAAGTGACGGACAAGCCAGAGGCGTTCGAGGCGTGGCTTAAGTACTGCACGGCTTGTGTCGAGCGCTACAAGGACGTCGTCGACGAATGGGAGATATGGAACGAGCCTTTCGGCCAGGCGGAGGAATACGCCGAGATGGTGTACCGCACGGCAAAGGCCATACGCGAAGTGCAGCCGAAGGCGAAATGCTACGTGACGGCGATTACGTGGAGCGACGACATGTCGAAGAACGACTACTTCGTCGTGCTGGAGCGCCTGAAGAAGGAGAACGCACTTGATCTCGTGGATTTGTGGATATATCATTCGTACTGGCCGCATCCTGAAGACTGCTATGCGAGGCAGGCGGAGCCACTGCGCAGGCTCGTCAAGAGCTACCGCTCCGAGTATGACATCTTTCAGGGCGAGACCGGCTGCCCGAGCCAGCTTGAGTTCGCGCATGCGATGCACTCAATCGAGTGGACGGAGTACTCGCAGGCGAAGTGGGACCTGCGCCGCGCAATCGGCGACGCGTCGCGTTCGATACCGTCCAGCGTGTTCACGATGATCGACCTGCAGTACACGTTCATGCTGCAAAGCTTCGGTCTCGTCCGCTCG
>JAFYQC010000045.1 GCA_017547265.1 Kiritimatiellia bacterium
ATGGAGGGCACATGGTCACTTTATCTGATAACAATTGCAATCTATGATGCAATATATGTCGCTGAAGCCCGTTCAACAGACCCTCTCCCGCCATTCCGGTTTTGCTCGCTACAGCATTCCGGTTTTGCTTTCACCGCGACAAACAAAAAAATCAAGGCGCAAAGAAAAGAGATTACGGTGCGGACGAAATCGCGGCGGATTTGCCGCGCTGAAGATGCGAATTCACAACGCCGCCAAGATGGCGACGTTCCCAGTCAGCAACGCTTCGCGCGGACGCGGCGGGGGTGTTTCGGCGGCATGCGTTTTCCTGCCGCAAGGCTGTCGCCGCGCCGAACGATGGTCGCGGGTGAGGTAGGCGGAAGGTCGCAGGCGTAAGAGTGACTCGCGTACGCAGCCAGTGATAGACGCCGAGGCACGGCAGGCTAAACTCGGCTATTTGTCTGATGTGCGAAAGCCGTCGCGAGCCTGGAGCCGAACGAGAGCCCCGCGAGCCATCGGGCGGCGCGGCGATTTCCAGCCCTAAGCCGAAACTCGCCCCACCGCTATCAGTCTCGCGGCGCGGCGGATTTGCCGCGCGAAGTATCCTCACAGATCAGAGATCTTTGACGATGTGGTAAGTGCCGGCGGTGTAGCGCTTAGAGGCAGTCTCGCCGGGGAGCGTGACATCGGCTGTCGCGCCTTCGGGGATGGTGAAGTCCCAGACCCACTTCATGCCCAAGTCCATCTGAGTGCTCTCGTAGCGCCAGTGGCTCTTTATAAGTCCCGCAGCAGACTTGTACTCGGCCTTCACAAAGCCGACGCGCTTGTCGGGCTTGGGGGCCATGATGATGTTCTTAAACCCTGGCGCCTTCGGATCGGCGGCTATTCCAGCCGCAGACTTGTAGATCCACGCGAGAACCGCACCGTAGGCATAGTGATTGAAGCTGTTCATGCCGACGGGCCCAAAGCCCTTCTCCTTCGTATAACTGTTCCAGCGCTCCCAGATCGTCGTCGCTCCCTGATCGACAGAGTAGAGCCATGACGGGTTCTTGTGCTGGAGAAGAAGCGTATACGCCATGTCGGCCATGCCGTTCTCGGTGAGCGTATCCATGATGATCGACGTCCCGAGGAAGCCTGTCTGCAGGCAGTCGCCGTGGTCGGCGAAGTTGCGCTTGAGCGCCTCGATCGTCTTTGCCTTCGCGTCGCCTTCGACAAGCCCGAGCTTGAGCGCGAAAAGCGCCGGCGTCTGCATGCCGCGCATCGGCTCAACGAGAAGCCCGTCCTCTGGCGAGAAGAAGTTCTTCTTGAGATACTCCTTCGCCTCTTCCGCCATCTTCGCGTACTTCGCGGCGTCCTTGCCGATAGCGGCTGCCATCGTCTCCATCATCTGCGCGTCCCAACGCCAGTAGCACGCGCCGAGGTAGTTCCAGTAGAGCTTGGCCTCGGGACGCAGCACCTTGTTCTTCCACGCCTTGCCGCTCCAGCTCTCGAGGTCTTCGTAGCCCACCCAGTCGGCCCACTGGTAGCCGCCGTTCTCGCCCTTCGTCGCCTCGTAGTCGTACTTCGTCTCGTTGACGCGAGCGACGAACTTCTCCATCGCTGCCCAGTTGTCCGCGACGAGCTTTGCATCGCCAAACTGCTTCCACACCTGATACGGCGTTATAACACCGACATCGGCCCAGCCGAGGCGCATCGGCTCGTTGCCGTACTGCGCGGCCGGCGCGACGCCAGGGAATCCGCCGAGCGCATGCTGGCTGTCGCAGAGGTCGCGCATCCACTTGCGGAAGAACGACGAGGTGTCGGCATTGAAGGTGCCCGCCTCGGTGAACACCTGAGTGTCGGCCGTCCAGCCGAGGCGCTCGTTACGCTGCGGGCAGTCGGTCGGAACGGAAAGGTAGTTGGAGAGCTGTCCCCAGTAGACGTTGGAGATGAGCTTGTTGACGTCGGCAACTCCGGTCTCGATCTTGCCGATCTCCATCTCCTGCTTGATCGAAGTGACGGGGATTGAGCCAACAACAAGGAACTCCACGTCGTCAGTTGCCGTAATTGATACATAGCGATAGCCGAAGAACGTGAATACCGGCACATAAACCGAGAAACCGTTTTCAAACGTGTACGGACCGTCCTTCCCGTTGCCGAAAGTGTAAACGGCACGCATCCCGAGATTTGGAATACGCAGATTCTCACGGTAGACGCTGCCACCGGGGCCGTCGTTGCCGCGCGAGCGCTCGCCGTTGGCGTCGTTGAGCATCTCGGCGGGAAGGCATGTGAGCACCGTTCCCTCGACGGCCTTGAAGACAAACGCGGGAACTGCCGCGCAGTTCTGGCCGAAGTCGACGACAAGCGTCTCGCCCTTCGCAAGCGCGACAGGCGTCTTTCCGTCAAACGAGACGTTGCGAAGCTTGTGGACGCGACCGAAAATCTTGTTCGCCTCGTTGGCTCCATCGACGCCCTTCCAGATGTATGCCTCTACGGGCTTAAGCGCCTTGTCTTTGCGGCGGCATATCTCGCCACCCTCCGAAGGAAGTATCTCGCCCTTGAATTCGTCGTTGCGCTCGGCCTTCCTGAACGCCTCGCCGCCAAAGTACGGCGGCACGACGCGCGCATCGTATTCCTCGCCGTCGAAGATCGCGGCATGCTTGACCGGGCCGCCGATCGCGGCTTTCCACTCGTCCGCCTTCGTGCCATAGACCTTGACCGAGCCATCGGCATACGTGACTTGCAGAACGGCGCGGAAGGCGCTCTTCTTGCCCGCAAAGTTGACGATCTTGTCGCGCCACCATCCTGCAGAGACTTCTGCGGCGAAGAAATTCTTCGCGCCCTTGTCCTTCTTGAGACAGCTGGTGACGTCGTAGGTGAACGAGCGGCGAGTCTTCCTAACGTGCGTAAAACCCGGCTTAAGCGCTTCGTCAGAACCAACCGGCCTGCCGTTCACGTAGACCTCATAAACGCCAAGGCCAGTCGTCATCCAAACCGCCGACTTGACCTCACCCTCGTTCTCGATCTCGCGGACGAACCAGCTAGTGCCGTCGGCCGCTCGTGCGCCGTCCTTTACCTGACCGGCGAACACAGGCGCATCAGCGACCGATATCCATTCGCTCTGTTCCCAGAGCGAGGAGTCGAGCGCGCCTACGCGCTTGCTCTCAGGATCACACCCGACCACGGCAACTAGCAACGCGGTCATCGGAATCATGCTGGTTTTCATTTATCTCTCCTTAATTAAGTAGTCAACCGTGTAGAACATGCAGAAACATGTAGAAGTTCTACACGATCTACATGTTCTACATGGCTAAACAGAAAGCCTTGCAATAGATTCATTGTATTTTACTCAAATAAACCCGCGTCAGTCAAGCGAACGGAGGACAACACCTTTCAAGTACGCCCCCTCGGGGAAGGAGAGAAGCACAGGATGGTCTGCACCAGCGCGCGTGCGCGCGATAACCTGGAACCTGCGGTGCGCATCCTCTGCGGCCTCGGAGAGAACGGTGTCGAAGAACGCCGCATCCATCGCGCCCGAGCACGAGAACGTCGCGAGCGTACCATAGGGCTTCAGAAGCTTCATCGCAAGGAGGTTGATGTCCTTGTAGCCGCGCGCCGCCTTCATGAGCTGGCCCTTCGTCGCGGCAAACTTCGGCGGGTCAAGGACGATGAAGTCAAACTTCCGCCCTGCGTCGCGGCATTTCCTGAGGAACTGGAATACATCGGCCTCGACATACTCCATCTTCGTGCCGCAGTAGTGCTGAAGCGCCTCGTTTTTCTTCGCGAGCGCAAGCGCGTCGCCGGAAATGTCGACCTGCGTCACGGACTCTGCGCCGCAGGCACGGGCAAAGAGCCCGAAGCCGCCGGAGTAGCAGAAGCAGTTGAGGACATCCGCGCCGTTGGCGAGCCGTCCAACCGTCGCGCGCGCGTCGCGCTGATCAAGGTAGAAGCCAGTCTTGTGGCCTCGCCTCACGTCGACGAGAAACTTCACGCCGTTCTCGGCAATCTCCACCAGCTCTGGCGGCTCGGCGCCGCGGAGAACCCTGAATGCCGGCTCCGTCGGAAGCCCTTCCTTGGCACGGGAATCGACGTCGCACCGCTCCGACACACTCTGGCAGAACGGCGCGAACTTCATGAGGGCGTCGGCAATCTCCTCCTTGCGCGCGTCCGCACCGGCAGAGGTAAACTGGCAGACGACATGACCAGCGTAGCAGTCCGCGATAACACCAGGGAGCAGATCGTTCTCGGCGTTCACGAGACGAATCGCCGTCACTGCGTCGTCTGCGTAAAATGCGGCGCGACGTCCGACGGCCTCCGCAACGAGATCGGCTATCGGCGCATCTGGCACAAGTCTTACGCGAATCTGCGACGCGGGCGAATACCAGCCCTGCCCAAGTTTCGCACCCGAGGCGTCGCACACCTCGACCATCTCGCCAGCCGCCGCCTCGCCCGAGGCGATTGCGCCGGAGAACACCCACGGATGCCCTTTTAAGACGCTCCTCTCGCGCCCTTTCTTTAGTCGTATCATATTCACTTTTCAGCCGAAGAGTAGCGAATCCTCATGCAATTTTGCGTTTCCGAACAGCGTCTTCGCCATGCATGCTCCTTGTCATGTTTTAAAGACAGTTTACCAAATCCCCGCAGCCAATACAATGGCAAAAGAAGCAGAGATTTTTGGGGGATGTTTTAGCCGTGTAGAACATGTAGATCGTGTAGAATCAAGGAGCCGCAAGCAGACGAATCATATACAGTGAATCTTCTACAGAAGGGCCCGACCCTTTTTCGATGTGATCAGCATTCTACCTCAGTCCGGCAAGCTCGCCTCTGGATAGGCAACGAGCTCGTTGATGGCGTTGGTGACATAGTTGGCTTGAAATTCAAACAAATCGCCACGCAATGATACCTGCCTCAAATACGCGAGACGCCTTTTGGAATGACTATAAGATGAATCGCTCATGATTTGCCCTCTATCAAAGCAATAATAGTGGCAATTCTCGCTAACGGAAAAGTCACGTGCCACTCTCAGCGCATTTGAGGCACAAGTCGGATCCACTTCTGCTCCCGTTGCTCGTTTCATGAAGTCTAGACATAGCTGTGTCGTTTGAAGGCTGTCATCATGACTTGAAACGGCAAAAAAGCTCTCTGTCGCTACAACTGAATTGCTTGTCACGCCCTCTATGCGCAAAATTGTCTCGATCGCAACATTCCCCAGGACGGGATTCGTTGCACAGGAGTAGAAAAACGGCAGCTGCGCGGGTGTGCCATATTTCTTTAGCTGCCACATCGCCCATTCTGCAAATTGTGAATCATTTGTCTGCGCAAACTCAGCCAAAACGCACGCAAGTCTGTTCGTGTTGCCGTCAAACCTGATCTCGTTTGTCAAGACGCGTCTCGCCTCAACACGCCCGCAACAGCGTGTCGTCAGAAACTCAAGCACATCATGCCTCAACTCCTCGTCTGTGCATGTATCGGCACGACAGACCATGACTGCCGCCACCGCAATGGACAGCATAGCATACATTCTTCTTGTTTGAGCATTGCGCTTCATATTGACCCCCTCATTGGTGTGATATGTTTCTGTAGCTGAACGGAAACATGACCGGGGCGTTCCCCTTGGACCAGATTTCCGTCTGGTTTACGCTGTTGGTATAGAAAACGCCGTATATATCACCAGCCGTTATGTCGACTGGATTGTCCGAAGAACCGCGCGTCCCCTTCATGAGCATCCGAGACAATATATTCACCATCTTCATATTGGTCGCATAATATCTAACTCCGCCCTGCCCCCTTCCATCACAACCTCCGTTCCAGTCATTCTGCGCATGGGAGAAGTTGACTGGCTCACCCGAAGAGAGCTCAATCAATGGCAAATTAGGATCCTCGGCCTTACGCGAATCCACATAAACATCGCACATCCCGAATTCATGCCCAATTTCATGGGCAAGGTCTTTGAAATCCGCCCCACATGTGATTACCGCGCCGCGCGGGCCATTTACTGCCAGCGTTCTCTCTTTATCAGCAAATCGATTGATAAAATAGCACTCCAGCCCGCCTGTACCAGATGCTATGTCCACAATTTGGCTATAAGACCATTGAGGTATAGCATTCGTCGGCGAATAGTAGAGCGCATCGTATGCATCTGGTATGTTTGTTACAACAATGGGCTCTATAAGATTCAACACAACACCAACCTGCGCGTAGATATCATTTGCGCTTTTTATCATCTGGCGGACCGTCTCGGCTGTTTGCGGATACTTATTGTTTCCGTTCCCAATTATCCACGCCCGCAAATTGACCGTAGCCGTCTCCACGACGCGCACCTGAAACCCCGGCGCGTTGTTCGTTCTCCCGCCGATCTGGACGGATAGCGTCTCGTAGCCAGTGGATGCGCCACGCACCGTAACGCACCGGCCTGTGCACGAGCCGACGAAATCGAGTCCGGGAGTCTTCTCCCAGACAATCTCGGAATCGGGGAATGAATCGGGCGCGACATCGACGCGGAAATAGCCCTCTCGCCCGACCGCGACACCGCAGGGATTCTCCACATAGGAATGCTCGACGCCGTTCTCTACAACATTGGTCACCGCATTGCACACGGGCTCGGCAACAGGAGAAACGATTGTCAGGAACGCAGAGGCCGTCAGATCGGGCCCCGACTCGGGATGCCACCGCACCTTAATCTGGACGCCCGGAATCGATGTGCTGACAGTAGCCGGATTGAGGTAGATTGGCTGCGACAGCGACGAGACGCCGGACACGGCAAACGTCCTGCCGGATGTAATCGCGTCAGTGCAGTTTGAGTTGGCGTAGACAAGCGGCATTTCTCCAAATCCCCCGTCATAACCGTAGATTCCCTCGACAACGATCATGCCGTTCGTCGGCTGTGGAGAGTTGAATTGGATGCTTCCGGTCACTATGTCGTCATCGCCTGGGAATGTGGCGACGCAATCTGGAGTGCCGTCGTTGTTATCGTCGTCATCGTTTACGAAAATATATTCGGGCAGGGAGACCGTAAAGCTAACGCCTGGCCCGCCGCCCTGACCTTCGGGATCGTTCACGTAATAGGAATTGAGTGTGCAGTCTCCGACATCCGCCTCAAGCGAAAGCAAGACTTGCTGTGTGCCAGCCTCCGGATAGTGCGCGGTCATCTGCGTCGACTGCGCGGCAGGAGTCGAGATGGACACGATTGACGAATCAGACGTGTTCCAACTGAACGCAGACGAAACAAACCACGGAACATCCGAGAGCATTGCCGCGAACGTCTCGCTGTCATTCAACTCGGACGGCTGCCAGTTTTCTGGCGACACGCTTAGATCCGGAGTCCATACGATGTGCGCAGACGGCGAGAACGGCACAAGAGGATAAATGGGAACAACAAGTTCAAGGCGGCCTTCATCTCTCGTCCAGCGTCCGTCGTTCAGGCCACCGCGCATCCCACGCATCGGCAGCAACCGAAGAGAGGGAATGTCGTCCACAGCAGCATACGTGAAGTTCGTTGCAGCCTCTGGGAACACGGAGAGTGGATAGTCAATGCACTTCCCAAGCAGGAAGACATACTCCCCTGCGTTGGTGATGGCGACGGAGAGATCGCCGACTGAAAGAAGCGTCGTTTCGGGCGGATCGTCTGCGACGGTGACGGAGAGCTTGTAAAGCCCGTTCGTCAAACCTTCGCCAACTTGATCATTCACCCATTGAGGGTAGCCGATGGCAAGAATCTCGGTTGCGTTCGTGAAGTTCGCCGCAACCCATTCTTCGTTCTGTCCGAAGCCGCTATGAGGAAACGGAAGCTCGCGCGGCAAAAGCACCGCGACACCGTTTGTCGTGACCGAGACATCGCCGTTGCGGAAAAGTTCAAGCACGGCAGAGACGAGATTGTTGATGTCGCGGTTGATGGCGGCGTCAGTCCACGCAAAGCGATATGAGTTGGACGGCGTAAACTCGTATGCAAACGTCGTGAGCCCGGGCACGATTTCGAACGGTGCGCCAGCAGAGGCAATGGCGTTTGTGTCAAATGGCGTCGCCCATATCTGACCACAGGAAACGACTTCGACACCGGAAAGGTGGTTCGTTCCCCAGGGGAACGCCCAGCCGTCCTCGAAGTCCAGCCAGAACGAATCCTTCCACGCGCCGCGAATGTTCCAATTCTCTGCCTTGCGCTCGGCGAATGTTTGTTGGGGAGGTGTTGTTTGGACAGGATTAAGAGTTGGAGCTATGAGTTGGAGTTGGAGAGTGGAATTTTCATTTCTCCAACTCGAACTAATCTCTCCAACTTCTCCCAATCCTGTCAAGAAAACTCCCCCCTGCATCATCTGCGGCAACGGCAAATTCATGTTCGGCGGCACGTTGTTCGTCTTGTCGCCGCCGATGAGAACGCCGATCAGAAGGAACGAGCAGACGGCAACGCGGCCAAACGCAGTAAGCGAACGCCAGATGGATAGCAGCCGCGCAAAGGTGTCGCGGGCCATGCGCGAACGAAGCACAAGCACGAGTAACGACGTCGCAAGCCCGCACAAGGCAAGACGCATCAACACAGTCTGGAAGAGCGCCGCCATGTTACCTGATCCTCAATGTTAACGCGTCAATCGTAACCTTGCTCTCGACGCGCAAGGTTTCCACACCGCGCGAGATGACGCGAGCAAGATTCCAGTCGGGGTTGAAGCATGTTGGCAACACGACTGGCGGAAATACCGAAGACGCCAGCGACTTCGCCGCGCGGCAATCTTCTACAGAAGGGTCAGACCCTTCTGTAGAAGATGTTACTGTAGATGATAGACGCAGTCGCCAGTCCATACGCGAACCGGAGCCTGCAACACGGCATGCCGCGTTTGCGCGTCTGTCGCGCCAGAGCCATTCCCCGCAATCCCAACCAACCAACAACTCCCCTTCTTCAATTCCAAGTACGCCATCCTCGTTCGCATCACGACCAAACACGACCTCAACGCTGTTGCTTGCCGCAGCGTCGCGCTCAATCGTCAGCATCCATTTATTGTCTGTCGCAACGCCCGCGTCAAAGAAAACATTTGTCTCAACCTCGGCAAGCGGCCTCACCGGTTCCGGCAACGACGGCACGACCATCCGCGTCCCCGCAAAAGCGGAGAGAGCGAGAAACGCCACCGTCAAAATCGCCGCGCCAAACTTCATGCGGGTATTTTACCATAATCAGGCTGGCATAATCTCACGCGCTGCTATTTTCGAATTCTCAAAAACGCCTTTGACGCTGTTCCGTCGCCAGGTGTGACTACAAAAGTCATCTTGCCGCTTGCGTCGGTGCCAGAGGGCGTCACCGTCGGTATCAGTTTCGCCGCGCCAGTCCAGTCACCAAGATCGCCTGTCGCCTCAAACATCGCCGCAACCTTCTCTGCATCAACCGCGACCGCACTCTCGCCGTCCTTCACCGTCACCGCAACAGTCATGGTAGGGGCGAGCGTCCCGCTCGACCGCTCCCCAATCGCCAACTCCCCAATCTCGACCGTCGGCTCGTTCTCAAATAGCCGCTCCGCCCCCAGCAAATACGCCGCCGCTGCGTGTGCGTTCGCCACCACCGCAGCTTCGCCAGCAAGCGCATCGCCAGTCGCACCCTTCACGCCGTCAACCCAAGTCTTGAACGCATTGTATTCCTCCGCGCTACCGCCGATCACTTCCTTGACCGCCGCATCTGCGAATCCAACTTCGTCAACCGCAGCATTGACCGTTGCCACATCAGCATCATCCGCAACCGCCGGAATCGGATCTGCCGCGCCAGCAGGTGACCAAGCAACGGCATCAACCCATGCACAATCTTCGCCACCTGCACCAGTACGATCCTTGTAATAGACCCATTTGACCGTGTTCGTGCCGCCGCCAAACGCGAGCGTCCTCTCCGTCCAATCGGTTTCTCCATCCATGCGCCACTCGGCAATCTCTACATCATTGGTGTAAATCATAAGCCGATCCCATGTAAACATGTTGTCCTCGTCATGTTCGCAAGACACCTTGCACCAAAATATCATCGTTCCCGCTCCCTCAACCGTCGCCGAAAGCCATGTGTTCGTCCTGTTGCCTATCGCTCCGCTCCGCGCTGAGCTTCCACCAATCTTGGCCGCTTCGTCAACAACCGGTTGCCACGGCGCCGCTGGATCTGAGGCAATCGTCACAGAATCTGGCGCATCAAGCACCGCATTAAGCGTCTTCTTTATAATTCTAAACGTCGCACAATCGCTCTCCACCCCTTCTAACACAGCCACCGCCTTGACAACCGTCATATTTGCGACCATGAACGGCACATTGTAAACATAGCTGTCGCTGATCTCCGGAGCAACCCCCTCATCAGAATAGTAGATTGTCGCGCCATCCGTTGCACATGTGATCATCACCGTGCATAGGTCACCATAAACTGAGCCATCTACCAGCGAAATTTTAGGCGCGGCAACGACATGTCTCTCCCAATGCGCATAAAGCGTCAGGTCGCCGTCAGGAATTGTCTCGGGCGCGACTTCCTCGCCGCCATTCTGCTCCGTCCACCATCCTTTGAACGCATAGCCCCATCGCGTCGGAGTCGGCAATTCGCCAATTGGTGCTCCCACCTCGACAGACACCATCGTCACCGCGCAATCTCCACCATTCGCATCAAGCATCACATCGAAAGGAGCATAAGCAATTGCCACGCCCTGCCATGTCCCCGGAATGTCCACGCCCCACCCCGTCGAATCTTGCCGAACAGAAACACAACATCCGCTGGTTACACCCGAGAATACCGAGTTGCCCATTGTAGGCGCATTCCCCTCAAAGAGTACATTCGTCAGGCCGCTGCAACCAGAGAACACATCAGACCCGATGCTCGTCACGCTGTCGGGGATCGTCACGCTCGTCAGGCCGCTGCAACCAGAGAACGCATCAGACCCGACGCTCGCCACAGAGTTAGGGATTGTCACTTCACCTTTTACGCCGGCGATAAGCGTTTGGCCGTCTTTCGTCAACAACAGACCGGAAACAGACTTGTAATTCTCATTATCCTCGTCAACAATAAAAGAAGTCAACCCGCTGCAACCTCTGAACGCAGCCCCCCCGATGCTCGTCACGCCGCACGGAATTGTCACGCTCGCAAGACCGCTACAACCAATGAACGCGCGCATCCCGATGCTCGTCACACCACTGCCAATCGTAATGTTCGTCAATCCGCTGCAGTAAGAGAACGCAGAAGATCCAATGCTTGTCACCGAGTCGGGGATTGTCACGCTCGACAATTTGCTACAGCTGGCAAACGCAGAAGACCCAATACTTATCACATGCCCGCCGATCGTAATGTTCGTCAATCCACTACACCAGCGGAAAGCATAAGACCCAATGCTTGTCACTGAGTCGGAGATTGTAACATTCGCCAATTTAGTGCAATTATCGAATGCGCTCTCCCCAATACTTATTACAGAGCCGCCGATCTCCACCGACATCAACTTACTACAACTGTAAAACGCATCATTACCGATATGTGTCACGGAATTTGGTATTGTTATGCTTGTCAATCCCCCGCAATTACGAAATGCATAATCCCCGATGCGGGTAACAGTATTGGGAATCGTTACACTTGTCAAACCGCTACACTTGCAGAATGCGAAATCTCCTATGCTCGTCACAGAACTTGGTATCTCCAAATTAGTCACCAGCCCACCATTCATATAGAACTTATTCGCATAGACAAGTGGATTGGAATAATAATTTCCGAAGCAAATCTTACACCATGATGCCACATCGTCAATATGAACATTCGCCAACTTACTGCAACCATCAAACGCTTGATTTCCGATGCTTGCAACCGACCCTGGGATCGTCATACTCGTCAAACCACTACAACCTCTGAATGCGGCAGGCCCGATGCTCGTCAAATTACCGCCAAAGGTTATATTCGTAGGTCCGCTACAATAAGAGAATGCCCCATACCCAAAGGACGACTCATCAGTTATAATCACCCGACGCAACACTGATGGAATACAATAAGTGCTATATGATGATGCTGAGTAATATTGCTTGGTGCTAGTGCCGCCCGCATAAGATGAAGCGCCAAATATATATCCAAACAGCGCGTCAACACCTCCGGTGTTTCCTCGACTCGAACCGACAAATGGCATCGTGATTTCGCCGAGCCCACTACAGCCAGAAAATACGCTCGCTCCAATGTTTGTGACTGAATTGGGTATAGTCACGCTCGTCAGGCCGCTACAACCAGAGAACGCAGAATCCCCGATGCTCGTCACCGAGTCGGGAATCGTCACACTCACCAAACCGCTACACCCGCTAAACGCATTCGCCGCAATAGTCTTTGTCCCAGCACTGATGATAAGATTGGTTAAATGATCAAAAGGCATGTCACACTTCCACCCGGGGACGGTAGCCTCGACAATGCTTGCACAGCCAGAAAACGCTGCAGACCCAATGCTTGATATGCTCGAAGGAATCGTCACGCTCGTCAGGCCGCTGCAACCAGAGAACGCAGAATCCCCGATGCTCGTCACCGAGTCGGGAATCGTCACACTCGTCAAACCGCTGCAACCAGAGAACGTTTCAGACCCGATACTCGTCACTCTGTCGTGGATTGTTACAGATGTTAGATTTGAATATGCCGAGGGGAATATTGTCGATAGACGTGACGAACAGACACATTGCGGAATCGTCAAGTTCGTTAAGCCGCTACAGCCGTAAAACGCATAATACCCGATGCTCTCCACCCTGTTTGGGATCGTCACG
>JAFYQC010000046.1 GCA_017547265.1 Kiritimatiellia bacterium
ACGCCGTCACGTAGTCCAGGTTGCCGAGGCCCTTCCACTCCTTGCCGAACACGGCCTCCAGGTCGGCCGTCTGCTCCGGAGACTTGTTCCGCGCACCTCTGAACGGCGGATTGCCGATGATGTAATCGAAAGATGTCTTTGCGTCCTTTGCGTTCTTTGCGGCTAATAAACTCCCCCAGTCCATTCTGAGCGCGTTGCCCTCGACGATGTTGGCATAGTCGTGGAGTGGGAGATAGTCGGGTTCGCGGTGGAGTATTTCCGCCGTCTCGCGGCGCATCTGCGCCTCGGCGATCCAGAGGGCGATTCGGGCAACGCGGGCGGCGAAATCGTTGATCTCGATGCCATGGAATTGCGCGATGGAGACCTTGATCGTGATGCCAAGATCAAGTTCGCCCTGTCCCTGCTGAAGCGCGGCGATGATGCGATTCTCCAGGCGACGGAGGCAGATGTAGGTTTCCGTGAGGAAGTTGCCGCTTCCGCAGGCGGGGTCGAGGAATGTCAATGCGGCCATTTCGGCTTGAATGGCGAGGAGAGCGCGGCGGTCGCCCTTCTTGATGGCGGTCTCAACGCGGCGCGTAAGATCGTCAAGAAAGAGCGGATCGATGACTTTGTGGATGTTCTCCACGGAAGTGTAGGACATTCCGCCGGCGCGGCGCGTCTCGGGATTGAGGGTGGATTCGAAGAGCGCGCCGAAGATGGTGGGCGTGATGCCGCGCCAGTCGAACTGAGATGCACCGATGAGGAACTGGCGTATCTCCTCCGTCATCGGCGGGATGTCGCTTTCGGCTGCATCGCGGAAAAGTCCGCCGTTGGTGTAGGGGAAGGCACATAGTTCGGGTTCAAGATATGGATCACGCTTGTCCGACGGTGTGTCGAGAATCAGGAAGAGGCGTTGGAGATCGTGGCGCAAACGCCGAGCATCGCTTGATTCGACAAAACGCTTGAAACAATCCTTCGGGAAGATGTCGGCATCTTCCGCATAGAGGCAGAACACGAGCCTGACACACAGGCGGTTGAGCGCGGCGAGCGCTTCGGGAGGGACGCAATTTATTGCGTCCGCCTTTTCGGTCGCAACAAGTTGCGACCCTCCCGTTTGGGGTGCCGTAAACTGCGCTCCTCCCGCGTACTGCTTGAGGAGTGCGTCGTATATCTCGCCGACGATGCACCCTGCCTGCACGGAGATTTCCAGTTCGCGGTCGATGGCCTTTTCCTTGGGATTCACGAGGAACGCAAGTCGGTGCGCCTCCTTCGGCAGATCGCCCAGCCGCACCTTCATCGGCGGCGCAAGGGGCTTTGTGCGGTCATAAATACGGAACTCGTCGAAGTTGCACGTGACGATCCACCGGGCCTTCTCGTCGAACGGGCGGGCGTTGTCGTATTCAACTGCCTGTTCGTATGGAGTCTGCCCATCGTGTCCCGCTTGCGGCGCGCCGAGGTTCACGCCACGTGACTTGTGTTCGATCAGCACGCGTGTTTCGGGAATCCAGGCATCAAGGAACTTGGTCGTACTCTTCAACTGAACAGGTACTTGGTACTTGATGTGCTGCTCCACATCCGTGATGCCGAGAACATCACGGAGAAGCGAGTTCCAGAACTGCTGGTCCTCGCCCTTCTCGCTTCCACGCTGGAAGGTCCAGTATTCCACAAACTTGCGCGCAACTTGTTTTTGCGATACGTTCATTTAGCCTCCAGAAGAGTTAACATATCATAAATTGGACACATCTTTTAACCACCCCAATAGGTTGCCCCTACAAATCACCTATATCAATTTCTACTTCTTTAGTGTCGCCGACGCGCCTTTTGGACGGGAATCGAACTTGTTTACTTTCAACCGTCAACGTAACTCGCATAGAACCATTACTGGTGAAAAGCAATGCTAGCGTTATAAGGAATGAATCATCACCGCACTCCACAGACCATTCACCATGACGATTCTTTAACAGGACGTCAACGTCTGCAGCAGATGGGCGCGGAACCATTATTTTATATCTGTAATCACAATCACGCGCCATGGATCTCAGAAACCTGATATAATCCGTGGCACTCATGTCCTCCGGGAAAGTACGGGAGCCCACAATCTTGAACAAGCGCCGTGTATTTGCTTCATGATAGAGTGTGACAAGATCAAAACCCTTGCCAATGCGAGTGAAGGAACCGGTAACACACAGGAAACAGTCAGATCCTTCACGAACTTCAAATGCCGTATTGTCGCAAGAGTTTGTCTGGCCAAATGAATAGTCGAGAAATTCTCCATATCCTGCAAGTCCCAAACGGCTATATCCCCTTTGCGCATAATGAGCAGCATATAAATTAAGTAACGCACAATTCGTCCCCCCGTTTGCGCCATCGAAATCAACCGTGATATCACCGTCCATTGCCCATCCCACCACATTGTAGAGTGGCAGAATCGCAACTAATGTTCGCAATAGAGTTTTCGTGAAGATCATAAGTTATACACTTCTTTTGAATTATTATAGGCAAACTTCTTTTCACATTTTAGTATTTTGCTGTTCATAAACAAACTGAAACAGCTCTTTGACGGACTTCAAAAGTTCATCTCCGGGATTATGTATCTCAATAGTCTTTATCTGCGAATAACGCTTCGGACGGCATTTCATGGATGTACTGCACGGGACGTTTGTCGATGGAAATATATGTTTATCCAACCCGTTCAACATCGTCCACACTTTCTCGATCTTCTTCTTGTCCGCTAGAAGAGGGTATAGCGGAAACG
>JAFYQC010000047.1 GCA_017547265.1 Kiritimatiellia bacterium
CCGCAGTCGTGGATGGCCTTCACGTGACTGTCGCTCCCTGCATTGGGCTGCAGGCAATACGCGCCGATCAGCAGTTTCGTGCGGTCCATCCGCGCGGTCTTTCCTTCTGCCGCACACGCCATGTGCGTCGCCGTAACCGCCGCCGCCGCAATCGCGGCAAATATCATCTTCCTCATTACTCCATTCCTTTCTTAATCCTGTTAATATTGTCAATCCTGTCTAAAAACTCCTCTGCCGATCCTCTTGCGTCGTCTTTGGAAACGACATACAGATGGGCGAGGTTGACGTTATAGAGAAAACGACTTCCATTTCCATTGGTTATGACCCTCCAATCATAAAGCCTACGGCAACAGTAAAGACGAAGATAGCAAACCAAATGATAAATGCAAAAGGAAACGGCGGAAGGATTAGAATAAAAAGAGCGAGCAAGTATCTCTTGCGTTTGAAGAGCGAATAGGCGGCAACAGCGCTAATGGAAATCGCAATCGCCAACAACACAAAAAATAGAAGCTCCAAAATCATGGTTTTTTCACTCCACCACCTACCAGCGGTCACCTTTTCTTACCGCTTTTTCTAACCGCTTTCTGACAACTTTTCTGACCACCTTTTCTGACCACCCTATCGCGGTCGCCCACGCCTCGGCGCGCTCGCGCCGCCCCGGCTCACCAGCCTTAAAATACTCTTCAAAGTCGTTCATAGCGTTTGTTCCTTTATGCGCCTTTACAGCGAATCAACAAAAGCGGGGAAGCGAGTGACGAGTTCTGCGCGTTCGCGATGGAAAAGCAGATGCTCGACATCGCGGCGCTTGAGCTCGAGATCGACAGACTTCGCCTTTGCCGTCAGTGCCGCCTTGAGCGACTTGAGGTCAGTGACTTCTGGATGCACGGCAGACAAGAACGAATAATCTGGTTCCGTGCGCTGCAAAAGAAAGATCGCATCGTAAAAATCACGCCCCTTACCGCGCGTCAAAAGCGCTGACAACTTCATGGCGCAGAGCGTGGCCTCGTTCGGCACGGTCACAGGAAAGAAAAAGCCGCATCGCCGAATGTCGGCCGAGACCCGCTTGTACTCCCGCCCCTGGTCTTGCGCCTCAACCTTCATCATAAACCGCTCTTCCTTGAAGGCCGAAAGCCCCAGCTCGTGCAGAAGACCCGGGAAAAGGATACTCCGCCGCATCGCCGTTAGCCGATCTGACTCCTTCTCCTTCGACACGGCATTAAGCCCGTTGCGCCTAAGATGTGCGACGAGCGCATCGGTGAAACGCACGAATTCTTCCGGCTCAAGATCCTTGCAGTCAAAGTCGAGGTCTTCGGAGAATCTGTCAATGTCCTTGGTGAGGCGAAGATTCGTGCCGCCAATGAATGTCAGACGGGGCGCCCATTGGCTTCTCGCAATCCACTCAAGCGCAAGACACTCGACATATTCCTTTAGAATATGCTTCACAAACTGTCCGGCACGAAGTTCCTCTGGAAAGAACCCCTTTATCGATTCAAGCGCAATCATAGCGCATACACCTCCTTTACAAGTCGCATCCTCCGCGCGAGGGCGTGAGAGCCGAAGCGCGCCACCACTCCATCCAAGTCACCGCTCGCAACAATCTCCGCGAGGACATCAGGATCAAAGCGCAACGCCTCGATTTCGTCTGGCGTGTCATACTGCGCGTTTAGATAAAGGAAGTCGCAAAGCGCCTTCGCGGGCGTCGCGACATTGACCGGCAATCCGTCGCCCACCGATTCCACGCCATAGCCAAACATCAACTGCGGCTTGACGCTTCGATACGAGAACTCGCCGAAGTCGTTCTTGAACGAGGCCGTCTTGAGCGTGGTCACCGAAGTAAACTGCACAACCGATTCAGGAATCAGTCCTGCGCGCGCCATCACATGCTCGCAGGAAAGATAGCTCGGCGAATAAATCTTGCCTGCAAAGTATTCGCCAATCCCCGGCTTGTTGGCAACATCGGCAAACGCATACCACGAACGCCTAAGCCGCTTGATATATCCCTTGCCAAGCCAAGTTAAGTAATTGCCCCTGTCAAAATTGGGAAACGCCGCCAAAACCTGCTCGGTCGACACACAGGCATAATCGTGGAAGCGCTCTCTGAAAGTAATGTAGTTCATTGACTTTGTTTCTTATACGCGTATATTATACCGCATTTCAGAAACAAAAGTCAACAAGGCGCTCAAAAGCATATACTCTTAGTCTGGAACTTCAAATACGCCATGGAAATGAGGACCACGACAATCACGGCAATATACAATAGGCAGCCAATGTTGAACGACTTCTCCGCACTGGCCAGATGCTTTTTCGCCGATTCGATGTCGCCGCGCTCCAACGCTTCGCGAGCGGATTGCCTGTCAAGCATGGAGAACAAGTTACCGCCCCTAAACCAATAATGTTCGGTGGCGCTCTGCTCTTCTATTGCGGCCTTGACCTTCATTCGCTCCAGTTCGCGCTCCAGCCGTTGGCAACGCATCTCCAGCGTTTCTTCTTTTTCTTCCTCCGGCGCAGACCCAGAGCCTTCTACTTCCGCCCCGCAAAATGGACAGCGAAACCGCTCTTCACCGTTATCGTATAGCTCTTTTCCACACGTTGGACAGTTCACGGGCTCGCCCCTTTCTTAATCCTGTTAATCTTGTAAATCCTGTCTAAAAAACTCCGCACATTTGCAGCGAATCAACAAATCTAAGGAATCGCGTCACCACTTCCAGACGATGCTTTCTCTCTCATGTGGAAAACCGCGCAGAGAAGACGATGGTGCCGACAAGGGCGAATATGGCCAAAGTCTCGATTCCGCCAAGTATCCCCATCTTGAATTGAAACGAACCGATCAATCCATCCTTCGCCGTCGGCGTGTTTATCAACTTTGCCGCCACCGCGCCCTGTACAACAGCGACGAGCGCAAATGCTCCGCAGGCGAAAGTCGACACAATCGAAAGCTCACCCGCCGCAAGATTTCGCTGTGAAAGAGCCACAGCCACGACTATTGCATAGAAGACCTTGGTGATGGGCGTTACCGCCAACGCCATCGCAGGAAGAATCTCTTCCACGGGCACAGTGGCGGCCTCCTGCTTGTATTTCCAAACAAGTCGGACAATCCCCCTGCCAAACGAAAGCAGCAACCCCACAACGACGCCGACCGCAGCGATCGCGAGTCCCCTTGCCAATACAGGATTCTCAAAGATATTCATCATTCTCGTTTCTCCATTTCGTTCATACAGCAAGGCAACATCCAGCAGGGAAAATCAACCCAGCAAAGAGAAAGATCAACAGATATACGATTATCCATCCACAGCGGTTGTTACGTACTGCCACTACAGAGCCATACACTCCAAGGCACAACAATGCCACACCTTCAAAGAAGCCTGCATCAAGTCCTGCACAACACAGCGTTAAGCATAGGACAATAAGCAACAGCATCGCGATAGCAAAACCCCTCAAGGCGACATGGTCTGATTCCTTGTCGTAAGGACGCTTTCCATGCTTTAACCTCGCCTTAATACCCGCAAAGACCGATATGGCAACAATCGCACATCCTGTTGCCACCAAAGCAATTTGCAACCAAGACACATAAGGGCTGAAGTATACAAAGTCATATATGGGGCGGCGGAAATACACAATCAAAAATTCAAGAACCGCAGCAACAGCAACCATGCCACCAATCGCGGCAAACATTATTCTATTCTTCGCGCTCATCTCTTAATCCTGTTAATCTTGTAAATCCTGTCTAAAAAACTCCCCACCTTTACAGCGAATCTACAGAGACAGGGAATCGCGTCACCACTTGTCGTAATGAATCTTCGCCGGATTCCACTTGTCCTTGGCTGGCGGATTCTCGGCGGGGTAGCCAACGGGGATGACATTAAGTGGCATGTAGCCATCGGGTATGGATAGAATCTCGCGGACGGCGGCAATGCGGTCTTCACCAGGGAATACGCCAGTCCAAACGGCCCCCAGCCCTTGGGCATGCGCCGCCAGAAGAAGATTCATAGTCGCCGCCGAGCAGTCATGAATCCAATATTCCTTGCCGCGGCCAGGCAGTCCGTTGTCAAGCGATCCGCAGACGACAATCGCAAGTTTCGCGCCATTGCCAACACGCGAATACGGAAGCCGTGCGGCGAGTGCCGACAGTTTCGCGGGGTCCTTGACGACAACGAATTCCCACGGACGCTTGTCCATCGCCGTCGGCGCGCACATCGCGGCACGCAGCATCTTCTCTACCTTGTCATCCTCGACGGGCTTGGATGCGTCAAACTTGCGAATGGACTTTCGCGTCGAAATCGCCGTAAGGACATCTGGGCCTTTCCACTTGACGGCATCCACACCCTCTCCGACACCGGAACGCCCCACATTCTCCGGCTGTTTCATCCGCTCGGAGGCCTTGCGGATGAAGCGCGGTAGGTTTCCCCAGATGGAATGATAGCCGTAGCCGCCATTTCTCATCTCGTCAATCGCGTCGTCCGCCGTCCAGCCCTCACGCAGAATGCGATACATCGCGCACATCGTTCCGGTTCGGTCGGCACCGTGCTGGCAATGCACCAAGACCGGCACAGCGTTCGTATCGTCTAAGACCGAGAGGAAATCAGTAATATACTTGTCCTTCATGTTCCCCGTGAAAATCTCAATGCGATGCGCCTTAAGAGGAAGACCGCCGATCTCGTCAGAATCGGAATGGTTGTCGCGCAGGTTCACCACCGTCTTTATGCCGAGCGCAACGAGATTTGTCATCCCCTCCGCCGTCGGCTGCGCGCTACGATAAAGCTTGTCTGAGACTTTATGCAAATTGGGAACGCCAGCGCACGTCATCGGCACCGCCCACTTCTCAGGTCTCGCCGTAACGTCCACGCGCGTCGCTGGTTCCTCTGCGGTAACGCTCTTTGCCTTCGGGAAAAGATAGCGGAAGTTGCGCCGCAGCGAAAGAAGCGTTTTCTCAGCCTTGCTACCGGGCTCGTGGCGAGGGACGCCCTTCCCTTCCAGCACATCCATAACATCTTTGCACGAACTCCACGTGGTGAAGATGAGGCCGAGATACTGTCCGCGGTCGTGGGCGACGGCGTATGCCAGGAACTTCTGCGTGTTCTCGGAATAGCGCCAGGGGCAGAGATATATTTTGCGCCCAGCATCGGCGAAGACATCCACGCTTGGATAGGCGGGGCAGTTCTCGTAGTGCCAGTCGCAGATGGCAATGTCCTTGTCGAGCATATTGACTGCATCGCTTGTGCCATTGTCGCTCGCTTCCCATTCTCCGTAGCCGGTCGTTTTTGCATCGAGCAGACGGTCGCCCCAGATCATCGTGTCGACGCCGCGCGACTTGAGGTGCCTCGCAATTCCGTTGACCCAGTCCGCGAACAGCTTAGACGTTGGAGTGTCCTTGCAACGCGGACAGTTGCCGATTTCGAACACCTCGTCGCAGCCAATATGCATGGCATCAGCGCCAAACGCCTCAACAAGTTCGTCCGCAAGGTCGGTGACGATTCGCATCGAGTCGGGGTGCTTGGGGCAGATGCTTCGGCAGTAGTTGTTACGTACGTTCTTTTTCTCTGGCGATTCGTCGAGTTCGGGATACGCCTTCAGAAGCCCGTCGCTTATCGTGTTTCCGCTTTGATGGCCCAGCAGATTCATCTTTGGGATGAGCCGAATGCCGGCGTCGTCACAGGCGCGCTTTATGGCCTTTGCGTCATCAAGGGAGATTGCGTCCTTGGTCACACATCCAGGATGAGACGTGAACTGGTATTTGTATCGCACGAGCAGGACAACGGTATCGACGCCGGCCGGTTTTAGCGTGTCCTTCACAAATGTGCAGAACCGCCCCACGTCCTTTGGCGCCGGCACCGAAATGCAAATCGCCTTTGTCTTCCAACCGCCCGCGGGCTCCGGCGCCACGCCAGGCATGTCCTGATCTTCTGCGGCACCGAACGCCGAGACAAAGATCGTCACTCCCGCAACAACCAGTGCAAACATTTTTAGCTTTTTCATTTCGTTTGTTCCTTTCGCGTTTTTTAGACAGGATTTACAGGATTTACAAGATTAAGATTTCCATCCTCTTCCCATAATCCTGTCA
>JAFYQC010000048.1 GCA_017547265.1 Kiritimatiellia bacterium
GGCGATACTCCTGTTCGCCGGTCTTGGGGTTGATGTATGTGTGCCGAAGGCGGAACTCAAGTTCGTATTCAAGTCCACCAAACTTGTCCCTCTCCTCAAGTTTCTCCTTGAGTTTACGCATCAGAAAGCCAGTCCGATTTGCTTGTGCAATTCCGGCCTTAGAAATCTCATCAATAGAAGACTGAAGCTTGTGCCAATGCTCGGTCATGCGTTTCTTCCAGTCTTCCCAAGATTCATTAGGGATTTCCTCGAAATCCGGCAAATCCGGCTCAGGGCAAATCGTTTCAGGATTTTCGGCGTCGAATTTTTCCATTTCTTCTTCGATTTTGCGGATCTTCTCACGTACCATGTCAATGGTCTCAAGCTTCTCCCTGTACCGTTCGACATACGCTTTGCGAGCGGCTTTGTAGGCGGCAAGCATCTCGTTGTATTCATCAACCGAGTAGATGCGCTTGTCCTTGTCCAAGCTCCATGACGCCCCCTCGACTTGCGACGAGCATATCTCTCCAAGCCGCTCGAACTCCGCAAGTAGGGCATCGTGCGCCGCCTTGATTTCAGGATACGCTGGGTCTGCCTCACCGACAATTGGATCAAGAGGCAGATTCGGCCTCTTTATTTTGATCGTATTTTCGCTCATAGAATGTTGCCTTTCATGTGGTTGCTCACCATATAGCAACATCCATGCCAGAGCAGAAAACCCCGCCGTAGCGGGGTTCCTTAGCCACAACATGACTATTTTCTAATCAGAGGTGGCTATTTTCTTACAGCCACTTGCGGAGTGTCGTGCGGGTGATGTTGAGCGCGGTGGCCGCTTTCGAGACGTTGCGGGCGTATTTCTCAAACACGCGGTGGACGTGCCGCCGAACCGCGTCATCGAGGTCGTCGGGGATGTCGGCGGAGTGGCATGGCATTTCGCCGTTCAACTCTTGATGCTCGGCGATGAGCTTTGCAAAATCGTCCTCCTTGAACACGATGGCGCGTTCAAGGATATTCAGGAGTTCGCGCACATTGCCGGGATAGGAGTACGCCTCAAGAGCGGCCTTCTGCTCGTCAGAGAGATGCTTACGGAAATGGTTGAACCACCAGTTGTCGGCGATTGCGCCGATGTCCTCCGGTCGTTCGCGGAGCGGTGGGATGCGTAGCGGCACGACATTGAGCCGCATGAAGAGGTCTTCGCGGAACTTCCCCTCGCGGACAAGCGCCGGCAGGTTTCTGTTAGTCGCCGTAATGAGCCGCACGTCAGTTTCGATCTCCTCCGTACCGCCCACTCGCATGAAGCGTCCCTCCTCCAGAACGCGAAGGAGAACTCCCTGTGCTGCCAGCGGCAGTTCGCCGATCTCATCGAGGAAAAGCGTACCGCCATTCGCCAGCTCGAAAAGCCCGATCTTCTGCTTGTCCGCACCCGTGAACGCGCCTTTCTCATGTCCGAAGAAGCAACTCTCCAGGAGTTGCGGCGCGACGCTCGCGCAATTGAAGGCATAAAACGGATCTGTCCGGCGGGAAGAACGGTTGTGAATCTGCAAGGCGACCGTCTCCTTGCCCGTCCCGCTCTCGCCGAGGATGAGGACGCGGGCGTCTGGATTCGCCGCCACGAAGTTGATGCGCTCGCGCAGGTTCTTCATCTGCTGGCTGTTCCCGATCAGCTCGCGGTTGCCATACCGCCGGTAGTGTGCGACAAGCTTTCGCGCCTTGTCGCACCACGCCTCCTCTCGGACGCCGTTCGCAAGATACCGAATCGCTTGTGCATACGGCTCCTCGTCGCGGTAATTCCGATAGGCGTACATGGCGGCGCAGATCAGTTCATGGTACTGCGGTACCGACTTCGGAACCTTGCCGCCCTCAACTGCATACGGCAGAACATCGGTGACATCGACATCGAACACATGGCCGACCGCCTTCACAAGCGAGCCGTTGAACAGTTCGCCGTCCACTTTGCGTACATCGAGGAGCGGCGCGATCAGACGTTCCTGTTCGTCGCTCATCGGTAGTGCGCTCACCCACGTCACCTTGGTTCCGCGCAGGGACTTCAACGCCGCCGCAAGCCGCTCCTCGTCCCCGCCGAGCGACAGGCCGATGAGGTAGATGTGCTTCCATCCGCGTCCTTCGAGTTCAAGGAACTCCGGGAGCCGCCGCTTGCTCATGCCCATCACGTCCGCCTGCCCGTTCAACGCCCGTAGCGTCACGGCGGCGGAGACGGCATACTCCTTCCAGCCCCAGCCGGTCAGGATGAGATTGTCCATGTGCTTGTCTTCTTTTTTCATACGCCCAATAGTATATCATAAATTAGCCACCCATGGGCAAATAATAGCCATCCGTGAAGGAACACTCTTTATGCATTGACTTGAAACGATTAAATGCATCAAAAAGGCGTTCTTGATCCGCGAGTAATTTCTTCTTTAGATCGACCAGTAAGCCGCACCGTGATTGTTGCTCATCAAAACATCCAGAATTGATTAACGCCATCCTTACAGAATCGGGCAATGGACGTTCTGAGTTCTCCAATAGTGCAAGACGCTTGGAACCTTCTTGATGAGGATCGTTAGCCACACCAATTATCACGGCATTCAGTTTTGAGCCCGATTTTTGGTTAAAATGTCCGTCATGTTGCATCGGCACACAATTCTCAGGTAAAACATAGCCTTCACTCGCATTCTGTAGAATGGGGAATCCCTTTCTTCCGTAGTACGCCAGCCAGATAGCACCAGACGTAAATGTATCATTCAGTTCCAAGACAGGTGAGCACTGCTCAAGCATCGTATAGCTAAAGGAGAGTGATTGGGTATCAAAATAAAGAATTGACACGGAATTAGCATCAAGCTGATATTCGGAAAATTTTATGGCGCAAATCTTACTAACCGCATTCGCTGTGGTCGATTCACCGGCCTTGCCAGGTTTCGGAAAACCAAATGGGTCTTGAACCGAAATTCTTGCCTGTATAGAGTTTAGTCCGCCATTCTTATCGCGGAAATACTCTTTTCTACCTTCGTCAATAACCTCCTCGTTGTCAGGTCTTGGGGGATAGGCAAACACCTCTACATATACTTTGGCACCATCATCCTTCTTTGTGAGTAGAAAATCTGGCCCTTTTGCGCCAGTTCCCAAGGAACTTACTGTAAATTCCGACATCTTTAATAAATCGGCAAACGCTCGCATTTCTCCAAGGACAGAATTGTAGCCAGACAAATCATTAACTTTCATCGAATTCGGTTTTCCGACACGCTCAATGTGTTTCTTGGCATTCTCAAGCCATTGGATTTCATTTGCCTCATATACAACTTGAAAGCTTTGGTTTGTTGTCGAATATGAGGTAGAATCTGTTACCAACAACTCTCGCATAGGATGATATGCGGGATATGTCCTGCCTATGACATCTCTGCCTCCAAAAAATTCTGCTGCTGTCATTTCTTCGTTCTCCTTAAAGAATTAAAGTCAGTTTCTGCAAAATATTATACCAAAATCGGATTGAGAATATCGTGAAGAAAAGTTTTCTTGGTTGTGCATGGATAGTTTTTTGTAAGAACGGGGTGCCGAGGCGGAATCGCCCGTCCCGGCAAACGAAAAGGAAAACGAAACCATGCACAGATACACATTCATCGTCGACATTCCGGCCGACGAGTACCATGAGGCCGCACGGCGCGGCGAGTTCCTGTCGAGCCATCTGCTCGGCGACTTCCGGGCGTGTCCGCGCCTGTACAGGAAGAGGATGTCCGGCGAGATCGAGCCGACGGACACGGCTGCGTACCAGACGGGACGCGCCCTGCAC
>JAFYQC010000049.1 GCA_017547265.1 Kiritimatiellia bacterium
GGCGGCAGCGCCGCAAACACGGTATTCGTGTTGATACGCTCCGGCTCACACCACAGCATGAGTTTCGCGTCGTGCGCGTGGGCGCAGTCCGCGACCTTGGCGAAATTGCCGTCAGGATGCACCGAAGGGTTGACCGTCCAGGTGCCAATCTCGTCCTGCCATTCGCCCCACGACTTCGGGTTCAGCTTGTTTTTCCCGTTCCATCCGGCGTCCGCCCAGAACGCGTCGAAGGGAAGTTCCTCCTTCTTAGTCCACTTAATGAAGTCCGTCATCATCTCGTCGGTCCACATGCCGCCGTAGAAAGTATTTGCCATCACAGGCGCGATCAACTCGCCCTTCGAGTCGCGGGGCGACTTCATGGCCAGCATGAAGCGGTGCTTGATCGTACGCATTTCGCGAGGAGTCATCCCCTTCGGGCGGTGGAACATGACGATCGAGGGCGCGCGCAGCGTCTCGCCGGGTAGGACTCTAAAGTTGGTCTTGCCGAGGCCAGCCCTCGCGCGGAAGAGCGACTTCAGCTTCAGGCATTCGCAGCGCCAAGTTCCACTCCAGCCAATGGCGATGTCGAGCCCGTCGCCCTCCGGGAAGTCGAAGCAGAGGTACGGCATGTTGCCTTGCTGCCCCGGCGTCATCCAGAACCAAGGATAGCGCTTGTGGAAGAACATCTCGTCCGGCGAGGGGCTGTCGAACGAGGGCCACTCCCGCGCACCGTCAGAGGAACGCCCGAGCGCGCCATAGCCAACCCAGTTGCGCTCGAGATAACGTGTCTGCGGCGTGAACATCTCGATGTTGCACGTGTCTCCGACAAGAGACCTCACGCGAACCGTCTTGGGGGCGTACTTGTTCTTCGTCCCGTCGTCGAGGGAGAAGTCGAAACTCACAAGGTTGCTCACGGGAAGCGTCTTGTCATTGCCGAGGGCATACAGTTCCGGAACATACTCCGCCGCATCGAAGTCGGTGTAGAACTTCCACGTCACGCGCACACCAAGCTTCTTGTCGGGCGTCGCGTACTCGTAGACCTTCGACGTCCACCCCTTGCCGCCAGGGAGTTCTTTCACGGAAACCGGCTTGTCACAGAAGAACTCCAACTTGCCGCCATACGTAAACGAGACGAGGCCCTGTGTCCCCATCTGCCAGGCGAGCGCCGAAAACGACAATGTCACGCAAACCGCAAATACTGCAGACTTTACCAGCCGACACATATTGATTTTTTCAACCGTCATAAACTTTTCAACCTTTCAACTATTCAACTATTCAACTTTTTAACTATTCAACTTTCTTGAATCGAACTACAAAGCCGCCGCCGGAGGCCATGTGGAAGGACAGCTCTTCTCCCGCCTTGACAGTCTTCGTCTCGTGAATGTACTTCATCGGGTTCTCATCGGCATCGCCCGCATCGCGGAATATCTCCGCCTTCCACGTTCCGGCCTCGAGGAAGTCGGTCTTGAACGCAAAGTCGCGTGCGTCCCTGTTGGAAATCGCAGCAGCAAACCAAGAACCGTCCTTTGACTTCCTTGCCGCAGCCGCGAAAGACTCTGGGCAGCCGCCCAAGCCAACGGTATCATCCCAGACGACGGGCGTCTTCGCCATGAACGAGAAACACTCCATGTTCTTCTCGTACTTCGTGGGCGAGTCACTCAGCATCTGGAGCGGTGCCTCATAGAGCGCCATGAGTGCCATCTGGTGGCAGCGCGTGCCGACAGAACCAGGGTTCTTGCCGTTGCCCCTGTAGTCGCCGATCTTGTAGTTGTCCATCGCGCCTGGCGTATAGTCCATCGGACCGGCAGTCATTCGGAGGAAGAAGCATCCGACGTCATTGTAGCACATGTCCTTGTCCTTCGCGCCCCACTTCATGTTCTCAAGCCCGTGGATGCCCTCGAAGTTGAGGACGTTCGGGTAAGTGCGCTGGAGCCCGACGGGACGATATGCGCCGTGGTAGTCGACGACCATCTTGTGCTTCGCGCACGCAACCGCGAACTTCTCGAGGAACACCGCAACATCCGCGTCGGCGCGATCCATGAAGTCGACCTTGAAGCCCTTCGCGCCGAGCTTCGAGAAGTGTTCGGCGACTTTCTCCTCCTCGCCGTAGATTTGCGCCCACGCCATCCACAGGATGATACCGACGCCCTTCTTGTTTGCGTAGTCGATGAGGTGCGGAACATCCACGTCCGGACTGTACTTCCAGATGTCGAGTTCCGCGCTCCAGCCCTCGTCGAAAATGACATATTCAACTCCGTTCTTCGCAGCGAAGTCTATGAAGCGCTCGTAGGTTTTCGTATTGCAGCCGGCGCCGTTGTCAAAGGCGTTCCACCAATCCCATGCTACCTTGCCCGGCTTCACCCACGAGAAATCTGCGCCCTTCGCCGCAGGTGTCGCGAGCGCGTACGAGATGTCGGCCTCGCAGAGCTTGGCAGGCGAGTCGGCGAGCGCGAATACGCGCCAGGGAAGCGTACGCGGCGCATCGGCCTTCGCAATGAAATTTTCGCTTTCCTGGACGGAAATCCACCGACCACCATTCGGGACGACCTTGCGCTTGCTCCATCCACCGTCATTGGCGGTATGGGCAGTCGTCTTTGGATACTGAGCAAAGAGCGACTTGAGCTGGGCGCCGACCTCCGTCTGCTCAACGTCGCCGAAGTTCCAGACGGGATAGTCGTGAACGTCCGTGTCCATGACAGCGACGGTCTTGCCATTGGCAGAATAGACGACCGGGAGATAGATCGCCTTTCCCCCGTCGGTCTTGAGCGCAGACGCGTCCACAAACTCCGGCATCGTCTCCTCGCACCCGAGGGAAGCACGCCCTGTGCGGTTATACCAGCAACGAGCAGACTTCGGAATTGTGATGTCGGCCTTCTCGCAGTCGACCACGCCAGGCTTCTTCGTCTCAAAGCGGTAGGCGACGCCGTCGTTGCGCGCGGCAAGCCGAACGCCCCAGTCGCCAAAATCAACAAAGAGCTCTTTCCCCGAAAGATCGACCTTGCCCTTCTTGTAGACTGGCGACGGCACAAACCCGCTGAGAGTCGCAGGGCACACGGCACATGGTTTCGCGCCACCCTCCTTTATGCACTTGCCGTTCATCTTGAGACCAATCTCAGTCCTGTCGACAACGAGAACGCCATCACGCACTACGTCGTAGGCGAGAGGATTGGCATAGAGCCGAATCTTGTTCCTCCCATCTGGAGAAGTCGCAGAAAACATATCCCCCTGACACTTAGACGTGGGCGCGCTTGAGCAACCTGCCAACATCAAAACCGCCGCAGAGGCAATAATAGCAGTATTCTTCATTTGAATTCCTTGTCATAATGATAGCGGTATATTATGCAATATTTTAACATAACTTAACCGCCCATACGCAAAAGACATGTCAACTTTCATAAACGCGCCGCCTCCAGAAGCAAACGCACGGTTCCCGTGTGTTTACCCTCCGTAAAGATTGGCTATTGTCGATGAAGAGTGGAAACTCTCATCTCCCTACCCGGGCAGGGACCGTACGTTTACTTTCGGACTGGGCGCAACTTTCATGAACGCGGCGTTTCATGCGATGCAAATAACAGCGATATATGGTATCCTATTGCGGTCAGACAAGCCAAGCGACAGGGGAAAAAGATGAAACACGATATTGAGGCAATATGCGCACTTGTGCGCGAATGTGGTAGGTCCATAAAGGACATCAACAGAACAACGCTGCAGATTGACTCGAAAGCCGGGCACGCCAATTTCGTCACGGACTGCGACAAGAAGACACAGGACCGGCTGAGAAGAGGGCTCCTGAAGATAATGCCCGACGCGCATTTCATCGGCGAAGAAGGCACTACCCAGGAGTTTTCGCCTAAGGGGAAGTTTTTCATTGTCGACCCAATTGACGGCACTACGAACTTCATAAAGGACTTCCGTGCAAGCAGCATCTCGGTCGCGCTCATTGTAGACGGAGCAGCGGAACTTGGCGCAATCTACAACCCCTTCCTCGACGAAATGTTCACGGCGATTCGCGGACAAGGCGCCTTTTGCAACGGCAGGAGAATCCACGTCTCGTCAGAACCGCTCGAAAACGGACTTGTCATCTTTGGAACATCCCCCTACAACGAGGAATTGAGCGAACGCTCCTTCAAGCTCGCGTACTCGTATTTCAAGAAATCAATCGACGTACGGCGAACAGGATCAGCCGCGCTCGACATGTGTTCCGTCGCGGCCGGGCGTGCAGAGCTGTTCTTTGAACTGTCGCTTTCCCCCTGGGACTATGCGGCAGGTGCGCTGATCGTAGAAGAGGCCGGTGGAATCGTCTCCGACATCGACGGAAACGCCCTCGTCTACGATTGCAAAAGCTCAGTCCTCGCTCGAAACAAGGTAGCCAGACCAATCGAGTGACTTGTCGTTAAAAGTCGAGGCAAAGGTCTACGACGCAGGAGCGAGGAACTAAAAGTTCCACGGCAACCACCCTTCCATCGTGCTCCTCTTTCGCCTTCACGCTCACGCCATTCGCCGTTGCACTTTTGACCTTCCATCCATTCGGCACCGCAAACCGCACGATCTGCGGGAAACCACCCACGGCGGCAACCTTTGCAGCAAGACGCGAACCATCCCACTTCTGGTCAAGAAGCCCAACGGCTCCCTGCGTGACATGACGGTCGCTCGTAAGGAATTGCGGATGGCCCGCAAGCGGCTGGAGCGCGAAGAGCCGCACGCCACGAGGCGGAACCGCCGCGGAGAGAATGCACTTCCGCTCTCCAAGGTAAGTGTCCGTCCAGAACTCCCATGCCACGAAAACGCGCTCGTCGCATTCGCCAATCTCCTGCCAATCTACGGAGACTTCCTGCGGCTCGTCGCTCCAATTGAAAAGTGCGACAACATGCCAGTCTCCGAAGGGACGGGACACGTGGAGATCCCAGACAGGAAGCTGGCCAAACATCGGATAGAGCTTCCCCGGACGCGTCTGGCATACAGGCAACGCCTGCTGGATCAGCTTTACGCGGTCGGGGGCAAGTTCCGCAAGCTTGTCGCCGGCGAAGGTCTGCTGGCCAGGCAGCGCAACGACCGTTGTCTCGACCTGCGCCTGTTCACGAGCGAGAGCACCCTGCGAGACTAGCATGCAGTCCGGGTCCGACCAGAATACGTTTGAGTGCGCAAAGAACTGGTTCACCGTGCATCTCGCCTGAAGGAGAATGTTCTCCCACTTTACGGGCTCGTTGGGATGAACGATGTCCGCACCTGTGCGGCTTGCGTCGGCATATCCTGCCTCAGCCCCGGTGAAATGCCCCTGGCAGGCAAGGAAGACACGGTCTTCGCCAATCCCCTTCCTGTACGCGGCTACGGTGCGCTCGAAGGGATTTGGACATTTCGGGTCATGCATGAGGGCGCGAATTTCAGGCCTTTCGTAGAGATGCGCGCAGTAGCCGTGGCCGCGGCCGGACATCCCGTCGATTTTAAAGAACTCGTAACCCCACTCATGCGAGGCCTTGTCGAATATCGAAGTCAGATGCTCAAGTGCACCAGGCGCAGTCGGGTCGAGAGTGTACTTTCCATTCCACGAGCGAATCGGCTTGCCGTTGCTCGCGTGAAGGAACCAGTCTTTGTGCCGAGCGTAGAAATCGTCGTTGCCTGTTCCGTATGGTGCCATCCAGAGTCCCGGCCTGAATCCGAGTTTCCTTATTTCGTCGGCAAGCCACTTCATGCCCTCTGGAAACTGCACCTTGTAGGTCTCAAGATCCATGTTGTAGAAATTCGACACTGGAAGCTTTGGCGAGTTGTCCTGCCAGGACTCGATATTCCAGAATTCCATGCCGAACGGCTTGAACCACTTCGCGGCAAAGCGCGCCTCGTCAAGATTCTCCTTTGAGCCGGCGGTGTCGAAATATGTGTTCCAGCTGAGCCAGCCAGTAGGCGCATTGGGCGAACGACTGCGGTTCGGAACTCGCCAATTCGGCACCCAGCGCGACTTGTACCAATCCTTGACGATCATGACCGACATCGAGTTTGCAGTTGCATCGTCGATTGCGAACCGCGCCGACGCCAGCAACTTTCCACCTTCTGCTTTTAACTTTAACCCCTTGAAATGTAGCGCCTCGTCCGTTGAAGGAGAAAAGAGAGCATCATCGTCAAGCGAGACTGCGTCGCCGCTCTTGACGGACAAGACCCTGTCGTTGGGTTTGGGCGTAAGTGAACAAGGGTAGGCGTCTTTGCGATAGCGAATGTCGCCGTCAAAGGCCAGGGCACCCGAGTACGCAAACGCCGTACGGTGGTATACGAGCATCGTGACACCTTCGCCGTCGGCCTGAAACGTGACGTAGCCATCTACATTATCACGCATGTCGACAAGCGCAAGCCGATTCGGGAAACCGTCGCGGGAAGAAGTTACGCGCCACTTCGCAATAGACTCGTCCTTGCCAATCCCCGCTCCAGTGACTGCGGCAGGACCAGTAAACGACAGGCGGCCGGAAAGTTCGGCGCTTCCATCCTTGTGCGAAAGAGCTAGGAGAGCACTCTCGTCGACAAATGCCACTTTCCAGTTCCCTACGGTAAACTCCGTATCGGCGCAAGCTGCCAAGCACGCAAATGTCGCGCAAACTGCCAACGTGAATTTCATGCGCTTACCCCTTCAAGTTCAGTTGGTCGACTCGCGGACGACGAGCGGAGCCGGGAGGCATATCTGCCGCGGCGGGAGCGATGGATCGAGAATGCGCTCCCTAAGCGCACGGTAGGCAACGAGGGCGATGTCCTCGCATGGCTGGTGAATCGTCGTAAGCTGCGGAAATGTGGTGACGGCACAGCGAATGTCGTCAAAGCCAGCAAGTCGGACGTCCTTCGGGACAGAGAGTCCCAGCTTGTCAAGTGTATTCCTCAAGACCGCCGCGACATAGTCAGATTCGCATATTATGGCGTCTGGACGGGTCCTTTTTCTGAAGATCGGACCGAGTGTGGCAAGGTCATCTGGCTCGGCCACTATCTTGAAATCCTTGTCCCCTCCAAGACCAAGTGCGTTTGCCACGCCGTCCAATCTGTCGCGAATCACTGTCGCACAGTTTGGGCGCATCAGGAAACGCACTCGCTTCGCGCCCTGTTTCATCATGTGTTCGCCGAGCGCTCGGCCAGCGGAGAAATTGTCGATCCCAACGAAGTCGTGACGTACCGGGTCTTGGCCAAGACTTATGTTGCGGTCGATCAGCACGACGGGAATTTCCGCATTGTCGAAAAGCGTAAGAATCTCGCGGGTCACGCGTTCTGGCGCACGGAGAAACGCGAGCGGCTGGAGGACAACTCCGGCTACATGCTGCTTAACGAAAGAGCGTGCGACCTTGCCCGCCTCAATTGCGCGCTTCGAGGGCGTGGACGCGGAAATGTCTCCAAGCACGAGGGAATATCCGTCTTTTTGGGCGCAGCGCATCAACGCCTGGCACATGACTGGAAACACCTCGCCCACTGCAAGACTAGGCATTATGAGCCCAAGCCGCCCTGACTCGCGCTGGGCTGTCTTTGTGGCAAACGTCCCCGCCCCGCGCTTGCGGTAGACGAGCCCGCACTTCACCAGCTCATCCATCGCGCGCACTGCCGTTATGCGCGAGACCTTGTACTTCCTGACAAGTGCCTCTTCGGAGGGCAACGGCACGCCGCTAGGATAAAGCCCATCACGGACGCCCTTCCTTAACGCCTCGAATATCTGCCTGTATTTCAAAGTTTCTTTCATAGCCATTATTATATCAGATTTCTTCCATTGAATACGTACGCCCCAGCATTGAATACTTCGCACCCGCCGCCGTGTTATACGGCAAGTATTCAATCTTGCTTCCAGCGGCGAACGCGGCAAATTCGCCGCGGCTCTCGGCATCGTCGTTCACGCCAGGAATCAGGGGAACGCGAAACGAATACGGCACACCGCTCTTGCGAAGCCAGGAAATGTTTTCAAGCACGATCGAAAGATCGCCGCCAGTCCAGCGCCTGAATGCCGCGGCATCCAAAAGCTTCACGTCCTGGTATACAAAGTCGAGTTGCGACAAAACGGCTTGATAGTCCGACGCTGGCGCATGACCGCTCGTCTCAATCGCAAGTCTGATGCCCCTATCCTTCAAAAGCGGAATCAGCTCAAGAAGGAACTGCGCCTGTGCAAGCGGCTCGCCGCCAGAAAAAGTGACGCCACCGCCTGACTCGTTCATTATGTCGGCGTTTGTCGCAAGTTCGTTCGCAAGCTCCATGGCCGTCATGTCGCGGCCGCAGACAACCTTTTCGCCGCCCTTCCTGACCATTGTCTCAATCTCCGCGGACTGCCCTTCGGGATTGTGGCACCATGCACA
>JAFYQC010000050.1 GCA_017547265.1 Kiritimatiellia bacterium
CGTGCAGCATGGAAATGTGGCACTTGGGAAAATAGATTTCTCGAACGTGAAGCCGTGGAAGCTCTTCGATGGAGTGTATCAGTATCTTGGTGAGATTGATGTTTCGGACGGGATGACAGGAGTTGAACTGGAAATCTCCGAAGCGCGGACGGAAACGGAGCTGACGCTCTTCGATGTCACCGAATATGCCCCTGCTGTTCCTCTTGCCCGATTTAAGGCATCAAAGGGGCGGACGATTGCTCGTATGCTTTACAAAGTTGAGGGGAAACGGAATCTCGTTTTGATTGCCAGCAATGGAGGAATCGTCGTTGGGGGTTGCCGTGCGGTTCAATGATGCCGCGAATGGGCACGATGTTTTATTCAGAAAGGAAAGCAAAAATGAAAATGAAAGCTAAAGTGAAAAAGTTATTGGTGGCGGCGGTTGGATTCGCCATGAGTTCGTTAACTGCGATTGCCGCAGAGTTTGAAATCAACATTCCTACAGGGTCGAGGAAGACGATATCAGAAGCATTGTCGGAAATGGGTAAAACATCTGCAGATATCAAAGACAAACGTATCGTCAAGACGGGTGGTGGTACGTTGGTCGGTCAGACGTCTGTGAACACGTTTCTCGGAACAACGATCAACGAAGGTGTGTTCGAAGCCGCTTTGAATGATGCGTTTGGGCAGCCGATCCATACCGACAACGCGGACACCATCTATGTACGAGATGGTGCTACGCTCGCAATGACAGGGACGACGGATTCCTATAACATTAACAACCGAAAAGTCCATATCGCAGGTTCGGGAGCGTCCGGGATGGCAGGGGCAATTGTCGGCAAACGAGCGCTCCCGATCGCAGGACAATGGTTTCTCGATGCAGATGCGGTTGTTGCATCTGACAATGCGGATGCTACAGCGGATACCGGCTATACGAAGTTGTTTGAAAAGCAGAGTTCTCCTATGCCGTACTTGAATTTCAAGGGACGAACACTGACATTGCGAGCGGTCAACGGCTCTAAAGGTTTCCTTATGGCCTGGGGTTTTCGCTTTCTTGTCAGCGACGCGGTGGAGGATGCAACTGGTCGGATAGTGCTTGACGGGTGTGAATTGGCGGATCGCTCTAAAACCTTTGCAAACTTCGTTGCGACTCGCGATGCCCGCTCGTATGTGACGCTGGTGCTGAAGAACGGTGCGTCTTTCCGACCGAGTTCACAGGCGCCGGTATCGCTTTTCGCCGGCATTGACGCTGAGGCGGGCACGACAATCGGGGCGTTCAATGACAATTCGGTTGCTGCTTTTGGAATTACGGTTGGCGATTTTGCCGGCGTACCGACCTTTGAGGAGAAAATTACGTCCTTGACGGTCACTAACCAATTTACAGCTCGTGCTACCGACTTTGCTGATGGCAAGTGTCTGACACTGGCCGGTCCAATTACTTTTGGGTCTGGAACGAAGGTAGCCGTGGAAGGCGATTTGACGCAGGTCACGCTTGATCAAGATGGCCGAGTAAAAATCGCCGTTTCTGAGACATCCGTTAGCGGGAATCCTATTCCTAGCGCGAATCTCCCTCTGGGGTGGAGCGTGGAGATGGGGTCGGACGGAAAGTCGCTCGACTTGGTCAATTCTGCCTTTGTGTTCTCCGTCGCCGACCGCAAGTCTGGAACGATTCTGAATGTCAACGGCGATCTCGTGTTCGATGGCGGAACGCCGCTGGTAGTGGATGGAAATCTGGATGATCTGAGCGAGATGGCGGCGGCATCAACGGGTCAAAGAGTCACGATTGTGAGGGCGACGGGTTCAATTTCGGGGCTTCCGGTTTGGACGCAGACCTGGGCGACGCGTCACTGGACGCTTGAACTTGGTGCGGACGGAAAATCAATTGAGTTTGTCTATGACAGCTTTAAGCCCTTGAATGCCATTGATGTTGTGACCGATTGGGGGTTGAAGACAGGTCCTGAGAACGCATCCTATAATTCATTGACGCTTGAATCGAAATTTGCAGAACTGACAAGTGGGCGTGTCATCTATTTCCCAAAGGGTGAGTATTATCTTGCTGAGACCCTCGTCATAGACAAGGCCGAGTCCCAACTGCGCGGCGATTGCGGAGAAAGTGTTCTCCGTGCGGCAGATGGTTTTGTTGGATCGACGCTTGTCTCGGTTGTCGCGAACTATTGTTCCGCCCGCAATATGGTCTTTCAAGGGTGCGTGGGCCCGGCCGTTTCGGCTGTGAATTGCACAAGCCTAGTTGCCTATGGGAACATGTTCAGGGATGTGACTGGCACGATTGAAGGTGTCGATGGAAAGTATCCGATTTCGGCTGTCAACGTCGCGAATGTGGAGGTCTATGGAAACGCTCCGGCTGCCTCGCCGACACCCTATGCGGGGGCTGTCTATCTGGGCGGGACGTCAACGAAGACAGGCAAGTGCGAGCCGAGTACATCAGAAGTTAATCTTCTCGTCGGCGTGGGCGAGAGTCTCGAGTTCTATACGGCGCTGAGCCGTACGAGCTACACGAAGAGCGATCTCAAGGGACAGAAGATCATCAAGCTCGGCGCGGGTGCTCTGATCGGCACAGACGATCTGGCGGACAATACGGGCGACTATTTCACGGGACTAGATGTCAAAGAAGGCGTTTTCTGTGCGCACATAGATGCTGATTTTGGTTACAAAGACTATGGTAACAGGGACCCGCTCTGGGTGCGTAGCGGCGCGACGGTGCGTCTCTTAGCCAATCCCGGCAAACTGCTGGTTAACAATCGTTTGGTTCATCTTGCAGGGGCTGGTGCATACGGACAACCGGGTGCGCTGGTTTGCGATGGACATGCGGAAGTCAGCGGCGCACAGTTCCGACTGGATGACGATGCGGTTGTCGCAACCACGTTTACAGCGGATTATGCGCTTGTCCTGCAATCTGGGACTACTGGGAACAATACGCGGTCGAATTGTGCATTCGACGGTCATACGCTGACGTTACGGGGTGCAGACGGCGGCAAGGGCTTTCGGTTCGTGAATCGCTTCCAGATGCGCGGACAGGGTCGAGTGGTCGTGGATGGCGTTTATCTTGGGCAATCTTCGGCGGCGATAGGCGCGGAGCCTTTTGACAATACATCAGTCACGCTCGATTTAAGAAACGGCGCAACGTTCCGTCCGCGCACGCAGGGTTTGGTTGCGCTTTTCGACCGTATTGAGACGGATGCAACTTCACAGGTGTGGGGCGGCGAAGGTGGTGCTACGGCCTTTGACATGACAATAGGCGGTTGGGCCGGTGCGGGATCTGTCAGCACAGGCATCGCATCGCTGACGATTGACAACTCGTTTACGGTGTCTGCAGATGACATCTTGACGGGGCACTACCTGACCGCACCCTGTCCGATTGTGTTTGCGAACGGCGCACAGATGACGTTGGAAAACGCGGAAGATTTGTCGGTTGCGGGCGACCGATATATTTGTGCAGTCTCGGAAGCGTCGGTCTCCGGTGTGCCCCACAAGGCGACAGGCTGCCCGTTCAAAGGATGGGACATCGGGCTTGGCATGGACAACCGCTCGCTCCAGTTGTTCCGCAGGGGCTTCATGATGTCCGTGCGCTGAAAGACAGAAAGAAATGCTCAATACTGCGTTTCGGGCTGCGGTCGTATTTGCGCTTGCCTCAGCTGTTGAGTTGTTCGCTGCACCTGACGTTCGGCAGGTGATGAAACCGGCGCGGTATTCGCGCGGCGACGAGAACGTTCGGATAGTACAGGCGGCCGATACCGCCGCGTGGATATGGATGCCTGGACACGAAATATACGGCGTCGCGGCGACTGCACAATCGTGGAAGGACAAGGCCGCCAATGGGGAAGTGCCCGGATGGTTTTTCCGATTCAGGAATGATTTCACATCCGATGGTTCTCCGCTCAGGTTTGATGTGACGGCCGATGAACGGTTCGTCCTGTATCTTG
This sequence comes from Kiritimatiellia bacterium, assembly GCA_017547265.1. The sequence continues at coordinate 3,921 of JAFYQC010000050.1, forward strand.
ATGGTAGTCCGATTGCACGAGGCCCACAGCGAGGCATCGTGGACCATTGGTATTACCAGAGTTATGAGATAACGGGATTGGCTCCGGGACGACACCGCTTCGAGGCGATTTGCTGGCAGTTGCTCTCTGCGGCACCACTCGCCCAGTTGTCGTATCGCGGCGGCTTTCTGATGAAGGCCGAAGGTGCCTATGATGACGCTCTGACGACGGGTAAAGGCGATTGGCTGGTTGCGCCGCTGGCAAATACCGTCATGTCTGATGTTGGCACATCGAAGTCGTTTGGTGCGGGTTGTCAATGTCGTGTGGTTGGAACAAGCTTTGCGCGAGAGGAACCATCTGCAGACGCTTGGCAGACGGCAACTGTGGTTCGCAAATGGATTGACAAGGACCGCTGGTGGGAGCGTCAGCCTGGATGGATGCTTTTCCCGGCGGATCGTCCTGACCAGATGTATGCGGTTAAGACACCAGGACGTGTGGTCAACGTTGTACATGACCTGACGAAACCGTTTGTCATTCCGGCCAATACCGAATTTGACCTCTGGTGGGATTTGCAGGACTATTATTGCGCCTATCCGGAGCTTGAGACGTCGGGCGGCAAGGATGCAACTGTAACCTGGGGGTGGGCTGAGTCATTGCGCGACGAACGAGGGTCGAAAGGTAACCGTAATGAGTGGCGAGGTAAAAACTTTTCTCAGAGCTTTACCGACACTTTTGTTTCCGATGGCAGGTCTGATGCGTTTTTCACAACTCCCTGGTGGCGTTGTGGCAGATGGTGTCGCTTAGCGATAAAGACGGCTGCTGCGCCGCTGGAAGTCAAGCGCGTCGCTATTGGA
>JAFYQC010000051.1 GCA_017547265.1 Kiritimatiellia bacterium
GAACTTCTCCGAAAGTCGTGTTCACAAACAATCCCAAGGTGCACAGAAGTCGGTGCCTGATTGGGTAGGTGCAGCGGCGGGGTGCCCAAGCGGCAGCCGGGCCTTCAAAACAGCCCGGCTGTATTAGCTTGGGTCGCCGCGGACGCATGAAAACCATTCCGGTTTTGCTCGCTACAACTTTTCCGGTTTTGAAATCTACACGACAACTCACAGTAAATTGCCACAGCGGGGGAGCCGTTTTGGTATAATATTATATATGTTGTTTTTCGGAAACAGGTTCAAGCTTTGTGAGATGTTCGGGGTACCAGTGTATCTCGACTGGTCGACAGTGCTGCTTGCGCTCATGTTCTTGCAGACGGGGTCGCTATTCTTGGCATTAGGACTCGCGATTATTCTTCTTGCTTCAATCGTCTTACACGAGCTTGGACACTCGCTGACGGCGCGTTGTTTTGGATGTGAGACGCGATACATCACGTTGACGGTCATCGGTGGATGTGCCTCTTTGGAGCAGATGCCTCGTAAGGCATGGCAGGAGTTCTTGACAGCTGCGGCGGGGCCGCTTGTGAGTTTCATTCTTGGTGTAGCGTTTCTTGTGGCGTCGGTGTTCATGCCAGAAGATAACATCCTCGGCGTGTTGTTCTGGTGCGGCGGGCAGATGAACATCGGCCTTGGGCTCTTCAATCTCTTGCCGGGCTTTCCCATGGATGGCGGACGCATCTTTCGCAGCACGATGCGTCTTTTTATGACACGCGCGAAGGCGACTTATGTTGCCATGATGGTGGGTCGCATAGCTGCCGCGTTCCTCGTCTTTGGTCCGGCGCTTGGCGTGACGCATATCTGGATCATCCCAATTGGGGGGAATATCTTCATACGAATTCTGATTGCAGTGATGATTTGGACCGAGGGCTATCGCGAGTACCAGCTTGCGCTGATGGAATCGAGCTGGGACTATCAGGATTTTCGTGCGCGCGTCTCTCCGCCACCATACGGCGGCGAAGGCGACGACTGCGACGTCACGAGGAATTGAACAAACATAAACGGAGGAAAATATGGAAGGAATGAAGGTAAAGGCGCCTGGAACGGCGATGTGGGATGCGGCGAGTCTTGGCGAGATAATGCTTCGCCTCGACCCGGGCGATGGGCGAATCCACACTGCGCGCGATTTCAAGGTTTGGGAAGGTGGCGGCGAATACAATGTCGTCCGCGGGCTTCGTCGTTGCTTCGGGCTCAAGACGACGGCGGTGACCGCTTTTGCCGACAATCCCGTTGGGCGCCTCGTCGAGGACTTCATGCTTCAGGGCGGTGTCGACACGAGCCACGTCAAGTGGGTTCCCTATGATGGCATTGGCCGCACGGTCAGGAACGGCCTCAATTTCGTGGAGCGTGGCTTCGGCTGCCGTGGCGCGCGTTCGTGCGCCGACCGCGGGCTTACGGCGGTGAGCCAGCTCAAGCCGGGCGACATCGATTGGGAGCAGCTCTTCGGCAAGGAGGGCGTCAGGTGGTTCCACACGGGCGGCATATTTGCCGCGCTCTCCGAGACGACGGCGGACGTCGTGATAGAGGCGCTCAAGGCCGCGAAGAAGTACGGCACCGTCACTAGCTACGATCTCAACTACCGCGCCTCGCTCTGGAAGTCGATTGGCGGCCAGGCAAAGGCCCAGGAGGTTAACCGCGAGATCGCGAAGTATGTCGACGTCATGATCGGCAACGAGGAAGACTTCACCGCGGCGCTCGGCATCGAGGTAGAGGGCGTTGACAAGAACCTTACGACGCTTCCGATCGAGGGCTTCAAGAAGATGATTGAGAAGGCCGTCTCGATCTACCCGAATTTCAAGGCCGTGGCGACAACGCTTAGGTCTGTCAAGTCCGCGACGGTAAACGACTGGTCGGCGATATGCTGGTACAAGGGCGAGCTGCACGAGTCGATCAAGCGTCCGGGGCTCGAGATCTACGACCGCGTTGGCGGCGGCGATTCGTTCGCTTCGGGGCTCGTTTACGGCTTTATGACTTTTGACGACGCCGAGAAGGCAGTCAACTACGGCGCGGCGCACGGTGCGCTCGCCATGACGACTCCCGGCGACACTTCGATGGCGACGAAGGCCGACGTCGAGAAAATGGTCGGCGGAGGTTCTGCCCGCGTCGACCGGTAGAACCTTTCAACTTTTCAACTTTTCAACTATTCAACTTTTCAACTTTTCAACTTTTCAACTCTACTCATGAACATCGTTGAAACACTCAAGTCGGCGGGGATAATCCCGGTAATCGTAATCGAAAAGGAAGAGCAGGCAGTCCCGCTCGCGAAGGCGCTAGTGAAGGGCGGTCTTCCCGTCCTCGAAGTGACCTTCCGCACCAAGGCCGCCGCAGGCGCAATCGCCGCGATCAAGCGCGAAGTGCCCGAGGCGATCGTTGGCGCTGGCACGATCCTCACTGTCGAGCAGCTTCGCGCAGCGAAGGAGGCGGGTGCCGTGTTTGGCGTCGCCCCTGGGTTTGATCCCGTCATCATGGCGGCGGCGAAGGCGGAGCAGATTCCGTTCTGCCCTGGCATCGCGACGGCGAGCGAGCTTTCGCAGGCGCTAACTGCTGGCGCGCCGATGGTCAAGTTCTTCCCGGCCGAGGCCGCGGGCGGCGTCAAGATGATCAAGAACCTTCTTGGCGCGTTCCGCTTTACCGGCGTGAAGTTCATGCCGACTGGCGGCGTCAACCTCTCGAACGTGGGCGACTACCTCGCCGTCCCCGAGATCGTCGCCTGCGGCGGCACGTGGATCGTCCCGAAGGACGCGCTTGCGGCTGGCGACTATGCCGCGATTGAGAAACTTGCCGCCGACGCTTCGGCGCTCGTCAAGAAGATCCGCGGCTAAAAGGCCGCGGCGGGTCACGACGGGAGGGGAGAGTATGGTTCCGCGCAAATACCTAGGCATATTCGCGATGCTCGTCAGCTGCTTCGCGCTCTGGGGGCTTCTCAACAACATGACCGACAACCTCGTGCCGGCGTTCCAGAAGATATTCCGCACGAGCCAGTCCACCGCGGGCTTTGTCCAGGTGTCGTTCTATGGGGCCTACTCGGTTATTGCGATCTTTGCGTCGCTGCTCATTCAGAGGGCTGGTTACCGTGTTGGCGTGCTCGTCGGTCTTGGCGTATATGTAATCGGTGCTCTCCTCTATGTTCCCGCCTGCATCGCGCAGAGTTTCTGGACCTACATCGTCGGCATCTTCGTCGTAGCCGGCGGCTGTGCCGTACTTGAAACTACGTGCAACCCATACGTCCTTGCTCTCGGAGACGAGGCGACGGCGGTAAGGCGGCTTAACTTCGCCCAGATGTTCAATCCTCTTGGTTCGCTCGCGGGCATCCTTCTCGCGCAGCAGCTCATCCTCGCGAACCTCAATCCGGCGACTGCCGACGAGAGGGCGGTTATGCCTGCCGCAGAACTCGACGCGATCGTCCACCATGAGCTTTTCTGGGTATGTGTGCCGTATGTCGGGCTTTGCGCTATAGCGGCGGCGATCTGGATCTTCTTCTTCCGCTCGGGAAGGACCGATGTCGACGTGGTGCTTGATGAAAAGACCGACTACAAGGCGATCTTCTCCATCCTCGCCCATTCACCGCGCTGGTATCTCGGCGTCGTGGCGCAGGTGTTTTACGTCGGCGTCCAGATCGCGGCGTGGACTTGGATGAACGTCTACTGCCAGAAGGAACTTGGCGTCACGGCGAAGGACGGCGCCACATATTACCTTATCGCGATATCGACGTTCATCGCCTGCCGCTGGATAGCGACGTTCGCGATGAAGTATGTAAATCCCGCCTCGATAATGGCCGCGTTCGCGTTTGCCGCCATAGCCTGCTGCGCCGGCGTAATGTATCTGCCGACGAAGGTTCTTTTCGTCGTTCACGGTCTTCCGTTCTCGGCGAACGTCATTTGCCTCATTGCGATGTCGGGCTTCATGTCGCTGATGTTCCCGACCATCTACGGCATCGCCCTCGGCGGAATGGACCAGAGGGCGCACAAGCTTGGCGCGGCCGGGCTCATCATGGCAATCGTGGGCGGTGCGTTGCTCACGCCATGGATGGCGGCCATCATCGGCGACGCGAACTCCTTCTGGACGACGCTTGTGCCGATGTGTGCGGACGAGTGGGATACAAATCTCAAGCTCACGCAGGCCTCGCTCCGTGCGTCTTTCATCGTTCCCGCGATCTGCTTCGCCGTGGTCGGCGTATATGCGGTCGCGTTTCGCCGGCCTTCAAAATGATTAACCATGTAGAACATGAAGAACATGCAGGAACTCTACACGATCTACACGTTCTACACGGCTAAAAAAATTTCTGACGAATCAACAATTTAAAGGAGAAAGCACAAGAAAATGAAGAAGTTCCTTAGCGCAAACGAGGCGGTCGCGCATGCCGCGGCCCAGGCAGGTTGTGTAGTGGCGTCGGCCTATCCGGGCACGCCCTCTACGGAGATACTCGAGAACATAGCGAAGTTCAAGGACACGATTCGCTGCGAATGGGCGGTGAACGAGAAGGTCGCGGTCGAGACTGCCGTCGGCGCCTCCATGGCAGGTGCGCGCGCGATCACCGCGATGAAGCACGTCGGGCTGAACGTCGCGATGGATCCCTTGATGACTTTCACATACGTCGGACCCTTGGGCGGCTTCGTCCTCGTTTCGGCCGACGACCCCGGCATGCACTCGTCGCAGAACGAGCAGGACAACCGCAACCTCGCCAAGTTCGCGCGCGCGCTTCTTTTGGAGCCTGCCGACTCGCAGGAAGCGTACGACATGACGCTCAAGGCGTTCGAGCTTTCCGAGAAGTTCCAGGTGCCTGTGATCCTGCGTCTCACGACGCGTACGAGCCACTCGGCCTCCCTCGTCGAGCTCGGTGATTTCAAGCCAGCTCCCCATCCGCTTCTCCCCTACAAGAAGAACATCGCGAAGAACATTCCAGTTCCGATGTTCGCGCGCCAGCACCGCGTGAATGCGCAGAAGCGCACAGAGGCGATGGAGAAGGATGCGAGCCGCTCCAAGTTCAACAAAGTGGTGAAACCCGCGAAGGGCGTAAAGGTCTCCGCGAAGGTGAAGGGGCTCGGCATCATCACCTCGGCCGTCGCGTACCAGTATGTCCGCGAGATTTTCCCCGATTGCCAGATCCTGAAGCTCGGCTGGACGAATCCGCTTCCGAAGGCGCTCGTCACGAAGTTTGCAAAGTCCGTCAAGAAGCTGCTCGTAGTAGAGGAACTCGATCCGTTCCTCGAGGACCAGGTCAAGGCGATGGGCATCAAGGTTCTCACGCACAAGACGGAGCTCAACATGCACGAGCTCAACGCAGACCGCATCCAGAACCTCAGGCACGAGATTCTCGGCGACGTGCCGAAGGCGAAGGTGGCTAAGCCGGTCGAGGGGCTTCCCACGCGTCCGCCGGTTCTCTGCGCTGGCTGCGGGCACCGCGGCGTTTTCTACGTCCTTCACAAGCTCGGCGCGACTGTAACAGGCGACATCGGCTGCTA
>JAFYQC010000052.1 GCA_017547265.1 Kiritimatiellia bacterium
GACCTCAAGATCAAACGCAAGTCCCTTACGCTCGTCCTCCACTGAAGCCGACCCATCCGCACCAATCGTTCCGGACATCGTCACCTTCTTTGATCCCAACACCTGCATCGCTGCGGTAAAGTTTGAATTGCTTCCGTCGGCCGAGGCAACGAACAGGCCCTTCTTCGTCTTTAGCTGAATAATTCCAGCGACCTTTTCATCCTTCAACAGCACTCCTTCAAAGGTTGTCGCCGCATAAGAGAACGAGTCGTCGTTTTCATAAAACGCATCAAACGGTGCGACAATACCACGCGTTCCGCCATAATCAGCCCAATGGGCAAAGACCGTGATGGACGACTGAACGACCGTATATGGGCTGACTTCAACACCACCATATTTTTCAGTGAACCATCCGACGAATCCATCTGATTCCACCTCCGGAAGCACGCCCATCACGCGTCCCGCCACACATATGTGATTGGTCTTCTGCGTACTCCCGCCGTTGTAGTCAAGCGTCACTGTCCGGAACTGGTACATTTTATTATTCCAGGTCACAAGCGGCTTTCCAGCTCCGCCCTCTGGCCATATCGCAGGATTGTATTCATGTGCGACACCGTTTGTTGATGATGACGCATCGCCCTCTCCCCAAGAAGCAGCGGCCGGCCAATTGCGCAATGAAGGCAGACAGCCGGAAACAAGAGCCGCGTTCGAATGGTAGTAGATGTTATTCGCCCCACCTGTCTCCGCCTCCGGCTGATCCCCAAGGTAGCGGACAACCTTGAGTCCCGAACAGTCCGTGAAGGCGTTGGCTCCAATCTCTTCCACATTTTCCGTAACCGTGATCGCCGTAAGAGACGAGCAACCCGCGAACGCCCTTTCGCCAATAGACGTAACCGTATAAGGCATCTCAAACGAAACAAGACCTGAGCAGCCGTCAAAAGTGCTCGTCGGCAATTCTGTCAATCCAAGCGGCAATGTTACGGACTCAAGTGATGCACATCCCGAAAAAGCCCCCTCGCAAATCGACACTTCATCATCAAGAAACTCTTCCACGCCTGGCACCTTAACGTGTTTTATCGTTTTGCATGAATCAGGCATGACCGAGGAGATCGGCATTGTCATCGGAAGCGTAGCCGATACGATATTTCCGCAGCCTGCAAAAGCATTGGCTGATATGACACTGACAGAAACCGGACTTGCAACTTCGGTCAACAGCGTCAAGCCCTTGAAGGCATTCTCGCCAATGGCAGTGACTGAATAGTCGTTGGTACCTTCAGTCAATATCTCAGGAACCTTAAGGCTGGCAACCGTTTGCGGCTCGACCGCCACACCATATTCCCGCCCCACGATGTTAATAATGGAAGCGGTACCATTGTCCACAGAAAAGAACCATGTTATCCCATCAACGACATTCGAATGTATCTGAAGAGGTTTTATGTTCCATTGCGCATAAAGCGTCAATGTCTTGTCTAAAGTCGCATCAAGATTCGAAACGACCTGACAATCCGCATACACGGCCGTCCCCGTTGCCGATGTGCTCCACCCCGCAAAGTCATATCCGACCCGGATAAATAGATTTGTCGTAAGGGCTTGAGCCTGATCAATGTAAAAAGTCTGCACCGGCATCGTCCCCAGACCTCCATTCGCGTTGAATGCAACGTCATAGACATTTGTCGCCCGAGTCCACTGTGCATAAAGCGGAACAACATCATTGATCTTTTTCGTAAGGTTGGATACCACCTCGCCATCCGCATAAACGACCTTGCCTGTAGCCGAGGTCGCCCATCCGTCAAAATCATATGTACTCCGCTCAAAGAGATTGGTTGACAGGGCTTTTGCCTCACCATATGTGAATGTCTGCGTGGTCATCGAGCCACTTCCGCCATTCGCGTTGAATTTCACCACATAATTCGTAACCACCGGCACGGGTTTTGTTGGTTCCAGTGGATCGATGCCATCCGACCACTGTGCATACAGGTTCGTGTAGCCTACGCAAACCACCGTATTGGTGGCCAGCACAATTCCATTGGCCTCTGCCGTGGCCCAACCATCGAAACGGCGCCCTAAAAGTGAAATAACAGCGGGAAACTCGCCGTAAGGCTGCCCAGGGCTATATACCTTTTGCGTCTCCGACAACTCTCCACCATTGCCGTTGAATTTAACGGTAAGCGGTTCGAATTCGCCAATCCGAACAACATACTGGGCGCCACTCCGAAATTGATCGTTCTCAATGATTAATTCATAATGGGAGACACTATCTATCGGGATTCTTTTTTCGGTGCCTGACACCGCAATCGGCTCCTGAAAATCCTCATGGAACCAAACAAGCGTTGCTTTAAACACAGCTCCTGTGCCTGAATAGGTATAGATGGCAACTGGAACTTCACCATAATTGGCGCGCGTCTGAAAAGCCACGGTCTGCCGACCATCCTTAACCGACAGGGTGCCGACGATCTCGGCGGGAAGTTCCAAATAAGTACCGATCGTCTGCAAAGGATATTGGGTGACATCGTAACGATGCACCTCTGCCTTCACTTCAAGCACCAACGCAAGACAAAGCAGACCTTTCAGTAATCTTCTCATGCGTTCCTGCCGACTTTAGACATCAGCCTCCCGTGTCGCAACTTCCTTCAACGCCTCATCATTCTTTTGGCTTTTCCATCTCCTTCTTCAGAGTCTCGGCATCCCTGTTCAGCGTTTCCCCCGCAGGGAGC
>JAFYQC010000053.1 GCA_017547265.1 Kiritimatiellia bacterium
CGTCGCCTATCGTCTTCGCTGGCGCGGCGGACTTCTCGGGCTCGGCAGCTGGCCCGGAAGACTTCTCGCTCTCGGTGACGGTGATCTCGTCGGCGTTGGTGCGGATGCGAGCGGCCTCGGCCGCCGCGAGCATGCGCTGCATGCGCGCCGCGGTGGCGCTCCTGAACTCGGCCGAGACGACCTTCGCCTTGATTGTGGCGATGAGCGACTCGAACATCGAAAAGGCCTCTTTCTTGTACTCGACGAGCGGGTCGCGCTGGCCGTACGCACGGAGATTCACACCCTGGCGAAGATCGTCCATCGCCCTGAGGTAGTCCTGCCATTCGCGATCGATCACCTGGAGGAACACGCCGCGCTCCATGAACGGAAGCATCTCCTGGTCTTCGCCCGCGCACTTCGCCTCGTACGCCTCCTCGACGCGCTTGAAGACGAGGTCGCCGGCAAGGCCCGGGGTACCCATAAGCGGACGGAGCTCTTCTTCGGAAACGGCCACTGGGAAAGTGACGCCGAGCCAGCTCATGAAATCCTCGAGAGAGCCGTCCTTCGGGCTGAAGAGATATCGCTCGGCCTGCGACTGTATGAGGTCGTTCGCGACGTCGAGGACAAGCCCGTGCACAGACGCGGGATCGCCAGTGAGAACCTTGCCGCGCAGCTCGTAGACGATCGTGCGCTGCTTGTTCATCACGTCGTCGTACTCGAGCGTGCGCTTGCGGATGGCGAAATGCTGCTGCTCGACGCGGCGCTGGGCCGTTTCCACGGACTTGTTGAGCCAGCGGTGCTCCATCACCTCGCCTTCCTGGAGACCAAGCTTCTGCATGATGCCGGAGATCCTCTGCGAGCCGAAAAGGCGCATGAGCTGGTCTTCGAGCGAGATGAAGAACTGCGAGGAGCCGGGGTCGCCCTGACGCGAACAACGGCCCCTGAGCTGGCGGTCGATGCGCCGGGACTCGTGGCGCTCGGAACCGATGACGTGAAGGCCGCCGACCTCGGGAACGCCAGGCCCAAGCTTGATGTCGGTGCCGCGGCCCGCCATGTTCGTCGCGATCGTCACGGCGCCGCGCTGGCCCGCGAGCGCAACGATCTCGGCTTCACGCGCGTGGTTCTTGGCGTTCAAGACCTCGTGCGGGATGTGCGCGAGCTTGAGCATGCGCGAAAGAATCTCGGAAGTGTCGACCGTAACGGTGCCGAGAAGGATCGGCTGGCCCTTCGCGTGGCGCTCGGCTACGTCGGCGATGATCGCCTTGAACTTCTCGCGCTGGGTACGGTAAATCTGGTCGTTGCCGTCGATGCGGTTCACCGGCTTGTTTGTCGGAATCGAGACGACGTCGAGCTTGTAGATCGACTTGAATTCGCTCGCCTCGGTCTCGGCGGTACCGGTCATGCCGGCGAGCTTCTTGTAGAGTCGGAAGTAGTTCTGAATCGTGATCGTCGCGAGAGTCTGGGACTCCTTCTCGATCTCGACGCCTTCCTTCGCCTCGACCGCCTGGTGGAGGCCGTCGGACCAGCGGCGCCCGGGGAGGACTCGGCCCGTGAACTCGTCGACGATGTATACGTGGTTTTCCTGCACGACGTAGTCGACGTCGCGCTCGTAGAGGCAGTAGGCGCGGAGAAGCTGGTCGACGACATGCACGCGGTCTGACTTCTCGACGAATGAGGACTGCGTGTCGCGGCGGCGCTCAAGGCGCTCCTGCTCGGTAAGCGACGTGTCGCCGTCGATCGCGCTCATCTCGGCTGCGAGGTCGGGAAGGACGAAGAGCTTGGGGTCTTCGGGGCAGATCTTCTCGCAGCCCTTGTCGGTCAGCGAAACCTCGCGAGTCCTCTCGTCGATCGTGAAGTAGAGCTCGCCCCTGAGCTCGCGGGCGTGCTCCTTGCGCATCTCGGAGAGCATCTGCAGCTCGACATCCTCGTGCATCTTGCGGACATCGGCGTCCTCGAGGAGATGCATGAGCTGTTTGTGCTTCGGCATCGAGTGGTAGACCTGGTAGATCTTGTCCTTCGCAAGCTCCACGTCGCCCGACGCAAGCGCCTTCTTCGCCTCCTGGATGAAGTCGTTGCACTGCGCTGTCTGTACGCGCACGATCGAAGAGACGAGCGGATTCAGGTTCTGGTAGATGTGCGAGGTCGAGAGCGTCGCAGGACCGGAGATGATGAGCGGCGTTCTCGCTTCGTCTATGAGAATCGAGTCGACCTCGTCGACAATTGCGAAGTTGTGGCCGTTCTGCACGACGTCCTCGGGCCTCTGGGCCATGCCGTTGTCGCGAAGGTAGTCGAAGCCGAACTCGCTGTTAGTGCCATAGGTGATGTCGCACGCATACTGGGCACGCCTCGCCTCGGAATCCATAGAGTTCTGGATGCATCCGACGGTGAGACCGAGGAACTTGTAGAGGTGACCCATCCACGCGGCGTCGCGGCGGGCGAGGTAGTCGTTAACCGTAACGAGCTGGACGTTCTTCCCGGAGAGCGCGTTCAGGTAGAGCGGCAAGGTAGCGACTAGCGTCTTGCCTTCGCCAGTCTGCATTTCGGAGATGTTGCCGCGGTGAAGGACGATGCCGCCGATGAGCTGTACGTC
>JAFYQC010000054.1 GCA_017547265.1 Kiritimatiellia bacterium
ATCAGATGGGTTTTTCCAAGACCGGTTCCGCCGTGTATGAACAGAGGGTTGTAGCCGCTCTTGCCGGGATTCGCCACCACGCCTTGCGCCGCCGCCAATGCCCAGCTGTTTGACGGACCTCTTACGAACTCGTCGAACGTGTATTCTTCGTTGAGAGGCATCGTGGAGGAAAACGTGGATATTCTCTCGGTTCGCGTCGTGCCGCTTTTATGTATATCCGGCATTACGATCGCTGGCCTTGCGGTCTCATCGAACTTGAATTCGAGGTCCAGGTCCGTTTCGCCGCCGGCAAGGTTGAGACAACTCTTGAACTTGCTGGCGTATTGTATCTTGAGAAAATCGGCTGCGTATGCGTTTGACGTCAGGATCACAAAGACATTGCCTTTGCGCGTCACCGACGTGATCATCGAAAAATAACGCTCGACCTGACTTTTCTCATCGTCCGACTGCAACGTTGAAAGATAGATGCTCTTGGCTCTCTCCCAGAGTTGCTTCGAATTGATGTCAATGGTTTCGTTCATTGTCGTTGGTTTCTTTTGTCAGTCGGCGCAAACTATACCATAAAATTTTGATTGCGTGGGCGATAAGAAATAAACTTTTGTTTTCAACTTATGAACATTTTGTGTTTATAAAAATGATAAATCTCAAATCATGCAAAATAGTTGTGTTTTATCAAAAGTTTTTTGACAAATCAAATATGTCCGCGCTTTATTAGGATGGCGAGCAATGAAATGTCGGCTGGGTTGACGCCTGGTATGCGAGAGGCTTGCGCGAGCGTTTCCGGCTGGACGCGCTTAAGTTTTTCCCTGCTTTCGAAGCGAAGTGCATTGCATGCGTCATAATCAAGCCAAGCTGGGATTTTTAGCGATTCGCATTCTTTTGCGTATGCGGCAGCCTTTTCCTCCTGCTTGATATACGGTGCATAATGACGCATAATATTTACTTCATCTTCAACCCTTCTAAGTTGTTCTGAGTCTAGGTGCGCTTGCATTTCGGCTTGACTGTTGCCTTTTAGTCCGTCGCCGTCAGATGATATCAAGCTGTTGATAAGTGCCAGTTCCTCTTCTGCTGCCCTAATTTCACTTGGACTCTTGATTCCTATTGTTTTGGCATACTCAAGAAGCCGATAACGTGCGTTATCTTGTCTTAGAAGCAGACGTCTTTCGGCGCGGCTTGTGAACATGCGATAAGGTTCGTCGGTGCCTTTTGTGATCAGATCATCGATCATTACCCCGATGTAAGCTTCTTGACGGCTTAATATCAGAGGCTCGTTCCCTTTAATCTTCAGTGCGGCGTTTATACCTGCAATCAAGCCTTGCGCAGCCGCTTCCTCATATCCGGTCGTGCCGTTGACTTGTCCGGCGAAAAACAATCCGTTGATCCGCTTTGACTCCAGCGAATGGGTCAGTTCTCGTGCGTCAATGCTGTCATATTCGATAGCGTAGGCATACTTTTGAAATCGCGCATTCTCGAGTCCGGCTATCGAACGGACCATCTTTTTCTGTATTTCGCGTGGCAAACTACAGCTAAGGCCGTTCGGATATATGATCGATCCGCATGAATCCTCAGGTTCCAGCATCACGTGGTGCTGTGTTGCGGATGCGAACCGGACTATTTTGTCCTCTATGCTTGGACAATACCGTACGCCCGTTCCCTTGATATCGCCCCCATAGAGTGCCGAAGTATCCAGATTGTCACGGATTATACCATGCGTTTCAGCGTTCGTATGCGTCAGCCAGCACGACAGTTCCGGCATTGTTCCACGTGGAACATTGCCGCCAGAATGTTCCACGTGGAACAATGGACGAGGATTCTCTCCTTTTTGTTCCTGACACCTTGAAAAATCGCACGAATCTGCGTAAAGCCTGGGCGGCGTACCGGTTTTCAGCCTGATTATCTGGAAACCTAGACCTGCAAGACTTCCAGAAAGCTGGTTGACGGCAGGCCGCTCGTCGCCGCCGCTTTCCCTCGTCTCGTGTCCGATCCAAATTCGTCCGCGAAGAGAAGTTCCGGCGGTAATGACGATTGCCTGGGCCAAAATCTCCCCGTGTTTGGCTGTCTGAACGCCGTATGCCTGCAAGTTCAACACGTCGCGTGAATTGCGTGCAATGCATTCGTCTTCGCCAGAATGCTCTTGTGAACATGATGATTGCTGTTGTGAACATGTCCGGCAGCAGAGTCCGATTACGGAATCCTCAAGGACGTCAAGGTTGTCCTGATCGCGAATGACTTGCTGCATTCGCCCGGCGTATTCCCGTTTGGCACATTGGCAGCGCGTTGCCCATACGGCCGGCCCCCGGCTTCGGTTTAGTATCTTGGATTGAAGGGCGGTAGCATCGGCGTTCTTTCCCATCTCGCCGCCCAAAGCGTCAACTTCGTGGACAAGATGGCTTTTCGCGAGTCCGCCGATGGACGGATTGCAAGGCATACGGGCAATCGTATCGGCTGATGACGTCACGAGCAACGTCGAAACGCCCATGCGTGCCGCGGCGAGCGCGGCCTCCGTTCCGGCATGCCCGCCGCCAACGACAACGAGTTCATGCACATGACTATCGGATTCTCCTCCCATGACCGTAGTATATCAAATTATAAACTGTGTTGTGAACATATTTTTATTTTATGTTATGCGACAGTCTGAAAGAGGAAAAATCAAAAAACCCTTGAAAATAAAGGGCAAAATGGTTTTCCCGAATTTGTCAAGGGTGAAATTGTAATAACTTGACTACATTTATCTAATGGTTATAAACAGAAATTGTACACGAAACGCTACACCTCTGCCTGAACAGTCGGTGTAGTAGGCTCCGACCAGTTGTTGCTTGCAATTTGATATTGACTTGCGAAGATGGGTGCATAGGCGTCGTCGCGGCGGGTATCGCCCGAACACCCCTGCCAGGGCATCCGCTTCGCGGACGGCCTGCGGCCGGGGGATATTTCGCTTCGGGAGCCGCAACCACCGCCACGCGTCAGTCTACATGCTCCCACAAGCCCGACCCCTCGGCAGAATGCGTCTCGACAAGCGAAACCATCGAGGCGGTGGGCGGTCCCTTGCGCTCCTCTCGTGCGACACCCGCCACTCCTCCGCTTCACACTTTCAGCCCCTATCACAACACGAAGATATCAGTGTCGAGGGGTCGAGAGCGACGGAGCGGAGGGGTGTCGCGAGTGAACGCGCGCAGCGCCGCAGCCGTATGAGATGTATCGCCCGCAGCCACTGGTACGAGCCGAGGCATGGCAGACTGAACAAGGCTTGTTGTCCACGCGCGAAAGGCGTCGCGGCCGCGGAGCGCGCGACACCGAGCGAGCAGCCCCGCCGCGACGGAGCGAGCGTCAAAATTCTGTCGGGGGTTGCACTGGACTGACAAGGCGGTGGACAGTATCGCGGTGGGCAAGGCGTTGAGGATATGGGGCGATTATGGTATAATCCGCGAAACGTGAAGATGATATTCCTGTTTGTCGACGGCATCGGCCTGCGAGAGCCGGCTTCGGACAACCCGGTCAACGCCGAGGTCTGCCCGACGCTGTGGCGTCTCCTCGAACGGCACTCCAGGCCCATAGACGCCTGTCTCGGCGTGGAAGGCCTGCCGCAGAGCGCAACAGGACAGGCCACCATGTTCTCCGGCGTAAACAGCGCGAAGGCGGTCGGCCGCCATTGCGAGGGCTTCCCGGGTCCGGCCCTCCGCAAGATCATCGAGACGGACAACGTGTTCCTCGAGCTGAAACGCCGCGGCCGCAGCATCTGCTTCGCCGACGCCTACCTCATAGATTCCGCGGACGAGCTGGCCATGCGCCGCTTCAAGTCGGTCACTACCGTCATGGCGCTCACCGTGCCCGAGTCCATAACGACCGCCGACGATCTGCTTGCCGACCGCGCCTTGATGCAGGACCTGACGCGCGAAACCATACAGGACCGCTACCCGAACATCCCCGTCATTCCGCCGCAGCGCGCCGCCGAGCATCTCTTCGCACTGGCGCTTGAGCACGACTTCACGCTGTTCGAGTTCTTCCAGACCGACATCGCCGGGCATTCGATGGACTACGCGCGCGCGTGCGCGGTGCTGCGGGTCTTCGACCGCTTCCTCGCGGCGCTCGTGCACTTCGCCGAAGCCGCCAGCATAACCCTGGTGCTGACCTCCGACCACGGCAACATGGAGGCGATGGGCGAGCGCGGGCATACGCGCAACCCCGTCCCGTTCGTGGCCTTCGGTCCCGGCGAGCGCCAGTTGAGGGAACGCGTCTCGTCGCTCGTGGACGTAACGCCCGCCTTGCTGGAATCCTTTGCCTGACAAGCAGGAGTAAATACAGCACAGCCGCCAGTTTCAAACCGGCGGCTGCGGATTTCGATTTCGGCCTTTAGTTCAGTCGCCGAAAAGCCAGCTCCAAAAA
>JAFYQC010000055.1 GCA_017547265.1 Kiritimatiellia bacterium
GCGATTCCGCCAGAGAACGAGCCACGCTGCTGGATACGGAACGACGTCTCAAGGACAAATACGCCCTTGTTCAGCCGGTCGATATAGTAGTGCGTCACAGTGTCCTTGGTAGACTGGTAGTTCCCTACCCCGTCATGCCAGCGGTATTCCGAAAGGACATCCACCGGCTCGGCGCACGCAGGGCGCTCGTCCGAGAGGTGGACGAACTCGTATGTCCTGTCGCTCGTGATCTCAAGCCGCGCGACGATTTCGTCGCCTGGCTCAAGCGCCTCGCCAAGCACCGCGAGACGAGTCCCCTCTGCGCCCTTCGTCTTCTTGTAGTACTTCTTTTCAACCCGAAGCTCCTTTGGCTCGTGCGCGCGCACCTTGAGGACATCCTCGAAGTAAGACCAGTGGACGCCACCCCAGGAGACTCCCTTCTCGCCTGCGCCCTTGAAGGTTATCTCACCCATTTCGGGTTTGATGGCGGCGGAATCGTAGCGGACAGACCACATGCCTGTACCAGTTTCGACCGAATGCGCCGCCGAGACGGCGGCTCTCCCAGTTAGAACTGATTTGGGGTCAACCTTAACCCCGCCGAGCGTCACTTCCGCAAGAGTGTCGCCAGCGAGAAGATCTGCGCCACCGCCAAGCATAAGCGCATAGATCGCGTCTGCCGTCGCGGCAGTCGTCGTCCAATCCTGCGTCTGCTTCTGCTTTAGAAGCCACACATTGCACGCCTCGGCGCTTGCCTCGTCCTTAGTCACCTCGCGGAACGCCTCGACTATGATCGCCTGCGTCGATACTGGCGCCGCGAATACGCTCGACGAGAAGAAGTACGGCCGCTTCCAGTACATGCCGAGCTCGTCAGAAAGAACACCGCGCTCTTTGATTGACGCCATTATCTCGTTTGCCACCTTCACTTCGCCGCGGCGCTTCAGCGCAATCGCCGCCAGCGCCTGAGATTCAAGCCCTAGATCGGTCCATTCCTTCTTGATGTGGTCGACGAACAGTTTCGCGTCCTTCTCGTTCTTCGCCGTGGGGACGCCGGCAAACGAATGGAGGTAGAGCCAGCGAATGTCGAAGCCGTTGACTCGGAACGGTATCTTCAGTTTTTCCTCGTTCCTCAGCCGTTCCTTTACATCCTCCGCGACCTCTCGGTCAAGTGCTGCAGTCGCACTGGCGAAGAAGTTAGGATACTCGTATTTCGCAAGGAAGTTGAGCCGCGCGAATCCTGTGAGAATGTAGAGCGTGATGCCCGAGGACGACGGACCGCCCGGGAACCACGGCCAGAGTCCATCGCCATTCCGCTCAAGCCGCAGCTTCTCAATACAGCGGTCTTGCTCGCTCTTGAGGCGGTCCTTGCCGAAGAGGTCGCCGAGCCGCGCGCGGGCAGCAGTCTCATGCTCCGCCTCGCGCACCCACGGCGTCGCCTCGAGCGCAATCGCCTTCAGTTGCGGATTGGTTTCCAGCGGGCTCTTAAGCGCCTCGGCGCCAGCCGCCTTCCACGCATCGAACGTCTCGCGGATTCGCGGATCGGAATTCGCGATAAAGTCGCCAAGTGCGTTCGCGTAGTAGCGGCTAAATGTCTGCTCGCAGCATTCGTGCGGAAACTCCATAAGGTACGGAAGCGACAGCACCGCGTACCACGCCGGACGCGACACCGCGCGAACGGTCAGGTCCTGGTGACGAATCGTGTCGGACTCCTTGCTCGCAAGGAGATTGTCGAGCTTAAACGACTTTGTCTCGTTGCCGCGCGCGTTGAGCTGCACCGCCTCACGGACGAGTATGCGCCGTGCAAGGACGGGAAGCACGCCTTCCTCGCCGTCCGTGAACGTTTCACCTTTCGCCTTGGCTACATACCTCAAATAGCCACAGCCGTCGGGAATCGCAACGCGGAACTCAAAGGTCTTCGACTCATGCGGAGCAAGCGAGAAAGTCTGGCTCTTTGGTAGGGGCCGCTCTCCGAGCGGACCGCGGGCGTCTCGGAGGTAACCGCCCCCTGCGGGGGTTTGCAACCCATGGGGAAGCAAACACGCCGAGCGAAGCGAGTGCCGAGACGCCCCTACCAACTCCTCCACGTCCAACTCTACAATGCCGCTTTGCGGCGCGTCTTCCGTGTTCGTCACCTTGACGGGGAAGAGGAAGTCGTCGCCTTCGCGGGCGAAGCGCGGCGGATTCGGCTCGCACATAAGCGGCTTCGTCGTCACGATCTTGTCGTTGCGGAATATTCCGCCGCGGAGGTCGTTGTCGTGCGCGACCATTAGGAGCTTCCAGCCCGTCAGCGCATCTGGCGCGGTAAAGGTAAACGAAACATTTCCGTCGGCATCCGTCTCCAAGTCGGGGAAGAAGAACGCCGTCTCCTTCAGGTTCTTGCGCGGCGCTGCATCGAGCGAATTCTCATCTTCTGATTCCGCACGACTGTAAGAGGCATTATCATCATCGCCAAAACACCTCTCCATAGCAGGCGCGGCTGCACAGCACACCATGTCCTCGCATGCCTCCTCCATTACAGGCGCGCCTGCGAACGCTGCGCCTATGGATCCGCGAACAGATTTGCGCAACACCATTGCATTCCCTTGCATGGAAGGGAAAATTCTCCACGACGGCCAGCGATAGTCAAACCCCTGGAGCATGGACGGGAATCGACCATCGAGACGATACAATTCATGTACGTTGTTCGCCAGCTGAGGCGTCGAGATATAGTGTGTCCACGGCGTAAAGTGGCCCGAAAAGCCAAGCGACACATCGTGCCACTTGTAGGCGTCTAAAGAACGGTCATACATAAAGGCGAGGACTTCCGCCGGACCCGATACCTTGAACTTCCAAGTTTCTTCGGCTCCGGAGGTGAGCTTGCTCGTCAGATGCTCGGCCGTGATCTCAAGATACTTGTTGTCCCACGGCACGTTCACCGTCGTGCCGTTCGAATAGAGTCGGTTCTCGCGGAGGAACGTCGTCTCGATGCGGATTTCACCGCGATGCTCGTCCTTGATCGGGAGCTCGTAGAGCCATGTCTGTGAATCGTTGGTAGGGGCGCCTGTCCCCAGGCGCCCGCGGGCGTCTCGGAGAGACGCCCCTACCATCTTATCGAGAATAACTCTTCCGTTGTTCGTCACCTTAATGCGGCAGAAGCCCGACTCGTAGCCAGTGCCCCAGTAGACGCGCATAGTCTCGCCGACCTTGACCGTGCCCTTTTCGGAACAGAAGAACTCTGGCACGGTAAGCCCAAGCGACTTCGCCTCGGGATCGAACACGCAGACATGGTCATAGTCCTTTACGGTCTTGCCGTTCGGGTCCTTCGCCTCGAATACGAGCCGGTACGCGCCTATGCCAAGGTTGAGATCACCTTTCCAACGGTCAGCGGCCTGGCAGTCCGCGGACGGCTGGGGACAGCCGCCCCTACCATCTGCAGCACCAATTTCAAGCGACAGGACTTCTTCGCCCTGCTCCCAAGTCTTCCAATCCCACGGGCCTTTCGTGTTGCGATCATATCCATAGCGCCCCTCGCCTGCCGGCTTGCGGACAGGACGTGCAGGGGATTTAAGCCGATAGACCTTGAGCGTGCCTCTTACTGGCAGCTCCGCGCCAGCAAGCGACTCGAGCACCACATTTGCAGTGAGAGGTTTCCCTGACTCATGCCACTCGCCTTCCGTCCATACGCTCGCGCGCCAGGCAACGGTGCCGATCTCAAACGACTCCTCGGCCGTCCGCTCCTCTCCCGTACCGTCAGTCACTTCAGCCGTCACGGTAAAATCAAACGACGGATCGCCAGCAAGGTCGGCGGTTGGCGAAGCAACTGGAGTGAACGTCACTTTGAAGACGCCGTTCTCGTCCGTCTCCACTTCGCCTTTCGCGACAAAGTTCTCCCCGTCGTCATCGCTCTTGCCGCCAAACCAGCGCCACCATTCGGGATAGCGCGTCGCGCGCTCAACATTCCACTTGACCTTTGCATGCTGGACGGGGAGTCCAGAGTATGCAAGTGCCTTGCCCGTTACCGTAACCTGCTCGCCAAGCATTGCCTTTTCGGGCGCCCCCTCGAACTGTGCCGTAAACTTCGGCCGCTTGTATTCCTCGACATTGACTTGCTTGTTCGACTCGCCGCGACGGCCGTCAAAAAGCTGATACCAGGCATTGATAGTATATCGGCCCGTCAGTCGATCGCTTGGCGCCACGAAAGTATGGACAAACGAACCCCACTTGTTGGGCTTGAAGCGCACCGAGGCGACATTCTTTCCATTTGGATCCTTAAGCGTCAGGTTTATATGCATCTGCGTCTGCGTGCGGAAGTCGCGCGTGAGCGAATCGGCATGGTAGGCGATTCCCTTGACCTTGATTTCCTGCCCGGGTCGGTAGAGAGAGCGATCGGTGAAAAGGTCGATAAACTCTACGGTCTTGTCCGTCTCGTAGACATAGCCAGACCCTTCGCTTCCGAGCGACAGCACTTCATTGCCGTCAAAAAGCACGCGCACATAGCGGTTGAAAGAATTGTAGTTGTTCTTGTCTGGCACAACGGCCTCGAAGTCGCCGTTCGCATCGGTAGCATACTTCTCCCTGAGGACTTGCAAGCGTCCGCCCTTCTCAGGATAACCCCACAGCTCCACCGTCGCGCCCTTGAGCGGCTCGCCAGACTCCGCAAGGTAAACTGTCCCCTTGAATTCTCCATTGCCAGTTTTCATCGCAAGTGCAAGCGATGTCACGGTGACATATTCCGCAAAGAGTGGAAGCTTGTCCGCGCCAAACTTCTCGTTCGCCGCGGCGTAGAGGACATAGTGCCCTGGCTTGAGATCGGTCGGCACAGGGAGCTTAAATGACTGCTGTTCGTAACCGGATTTAAGCGGCAGCGCTTCCTTCCACTCCTTCGCTGGCGCGCGCTTCAAGTATTTATCTCGTATCGCTGAACTGGAGTTGGAATTGCGCGGATTCGATCCCATCGAAAGGTCGGACACGAGATCGCCAAACGACACGGGAACGAGACGAAAATGAACTTCGCTTAAGTTCTCGACCTCAACCGTGATTTCAGGCCACGGCGCAGACCAGTTGCGCTCCACGTCAACCAAGAGCGTAGGCATCTCAATCGCTGCCACGATGTTGGCACACATCTTGCCGCCTGGCGAATTAGGATATTTCTTGGCATAAATTGCGGCAAGATCGTGTGCTGCGACGAGATCTGGCTTAGTGCTTTGCCGCATAAGATCGGCTCTTTTCGCGGCGGCGATTGCAACCACTTCGGTCTTGCCGTCGTATTCCTCGATAAATCCATCGAGAAACTTCTCAAACGCGGCATCACTCTCCTTTTGCGGCTTCTCGTCGAAGGAGTGAATGTATTCGGCACGGTCGATCTCGGCAAATGCGCGGGCATCGGTGTTCCCGTCAGCAATGTGGAACGCGATGAGCGCGTCGTAAAGCGCAACACCCTTTTCGAGAGTCTTGTCGGGGATTGTCGATCCGTAGAAAGATATGGCGTCGCGCACGGCAAAGTCGTAAAGCGTGGGGCAGTAGGGCTCGGGATAGGTCCCGGGATCGAAGAGCGACGTCCAATCTGCGAGTTTCTGGTTTTTCAACTCGTTGGAAAAGGAAAACACCTTCTCAAATTGAGATTCAAGGGTTGATGCAATTTTCTCCGGCGACCACGGCGGCATCTTGTCCTTCGCCGCGTCATCGTCGAGCTTCGTCGGCATCGCTCCACCCCAACGCCAGCGGCGCGAGTTCTCCTGGTAGGTATGGGCAAGGTGGAGTTGGAGGACGGCCTGGAGCGGAGCGGGCTTCGCGTCAACAGACGCGGCAAAGGCGGGCAGCCAGTCGGCTGTCTGTTCGTCCGTAAACTCCTGCATTGCCCGCTCGCGGACTAGAAACGCCCGCGCCGCATCCGGCCAGCGCTGTGCAACCGTGGCCTCGCGTTCGATTTCCTCAACCTTGTTCGTGACTGTGCGCGGAAGGCCCTTCCTCTGCGCCTCTGAGACCTCTTTCCAGGCATTTTCAAAGTCATATTCACCCATGGCAGCTCCATTCAGCGCGACTGCGGCGACAAGCGCAGCGACAATACGCGCGATTCCCCTTCGGACAGAAATTTCTTTCATGTCCGCATTATAGACAAAATTCCGCCGCTATGCAACGGCAAAAAAAGCTAAAGCGCCAGCAGCTCTTCGCGAAGAAGCTTGCAGGCGAGAGCCGTCGAGCGGCCGGTCGGATCGAGTGCGGGAGAGAGCTCAACATTGTCGAGAGCGACCACATTCAAATTCTTGCAGATCTGGCGCAAGTCGCCGAGAAGCTGAATGAACTTGAACCCGCCCGCCTCCTGCGTTCCAGTACCGGGAAATTCGGCAGGATCTAGGACGTCGAGATCGACCGTCAGGTAGACAGGCACATCGGAACCGATTTTCTTGATAACTTCCGGAAGAGTGCTATCCAAGAAAAGCTCGGTCGTGACATGTCCGTCCTTCATGAACCGCCTCTCATCGCGGGTTCCAGAGCGTATGCCAAACTGGAATATCCGCCCATCGCCGAGAATGTCGTGGCAGCGCCTGAGGACACACGCGTGCGAGAGCTTTACGCCAAGATAGTCCTCGCGCAAATCCGCGTGCGCGTCGAAATGGACTATGTGCAAGTCGGGATACCGCTTCGCTACGGCGCGTACGCTGCCGAGTGTGACGAGATGCTCGCCGCCAAGCAGGAACGGAATCTTCCCTGCGTCAAGGATCTCCGAAGCGCGCGATTCGATCATGTCGAGGGCGGCGTCAGGCGCGCCAAACGGAAGCTCAAGATCGCCAGAGTCGAAGACAGAAGTGTCTTCGACGAGGTCGCGGTCCTGTCGCATCGAATAAGTCTCTATGCCAAACGACTCCGCACGCATCGCGGCGGGCCCAAAGCGCGTACCCGGGCGGAAACTTGTCGTGGAGTCGTACGGCGCGCCAAACAAGACGACCCTCGCGTCGTCAAACGGCTTGTCGCACCCGATGAACTGGTTTAGCTGAGGTTCCATGTCGATGCCCCTTTACGGGGCGTATTATACCATATTCCGCAGCCGCCCTTTCCTCGCGCCTGGATTATGGATTGTCCAGGAAGCTGCCTTTGACAAACATCTCGAGGTAAGGGAGCCCTGCGGCGTATGCCAGTCCATGGTCGCAGTATTCAAGCTCCACGAACTTTGCTTTTTTGTGTCCAAGAGCGACACAAGAAGCGATCAAAAGCCGATTTTCCTCGGAGCGGCACTTCCACTCGTAGGGCGGCTGGCCGCAAACGCAGAGAATGGGCGGTAGATCCGCCGCTACGTGAGCAAGAGGCGCGAGGTCGTCGATCTTTGGAAGATACTGCGGATCGTTGTCACCCGCGAACTTGCGGACGGCAAAATGCTTTGTAGCTTGTCCCGACAGGGCAACAAGCCCTGCAAGGTCGGTGTTCCGTACGCCATGCGCTGCAAGATACTTAGGATCCATTCCCGCCATCATCGTGAGATACCCGCCAGCACTCATGCCGCCCACGAACACCTTGTTGGTATCGCCGCCGTATTCCGCGATGTGCTTCACGGTCCACGCAATAGCCGCCGCCGCGTCTTCGATACAATCCTCTCCGCGTCCAGCGCCTTTTCCAAGCAGCCGATAGCTGACGGCAACTTGGGCAATCTTCTCGTCCGTCAACGGAAGAAAATGCCGCGTGCCGCCAGTGAGCCCCCCGCCATGAAACCACACGACTGTAGGGAAATTCGTCACGTCAACCGGCACGCGTACGTCAAGTACGCATTCCGGCCTGTCGTCATACTTGATCCCGACATCCTCCCTCGTAGCGGCAAACAACACAGTTGGCACAGCCAACGCCAACGCAACAAGTCGTTTCATCTTCATTTTCTTATTTTCTTAAACAGGCAATATTATACCACATCTTTTATGGGGTCTGCCCCTGCTTCGCATCAAACTGCGGAATGGAAACCACATCGATTGTTTCCGTCAATTTTCTGTCCTTGGGCGCACACACGTTTCGAACGATGCACCGGTTGCCAAAGCCATGCGGGGTGTGGGTGGCATACGACCAGCGCGCAAAGCAGGTACTCGACGCATGTTGCGCAGAACCACTACGCCGATAGACGCCATCGGGCAATTCTGCGGCTTCAAAAGCGCCTCACATCTGAAGACGCTTTTCCGCCGTCGCTTCGGCATGACGATGGGCGAATTCAGGGCGTCAGGGGAAATCGCAACGTAAAGACCGTCGTGACATACGCCATGCCGACATGAGCGAGCGGAATGCTCGGTTGGCAAAATCAGCCGCGATGCGGCTCCTCTTCCTTCAGGATGTCGAGAACGTAGTTAGGAAGAGCGAACGCGCCGCGGTGAAGCGCTGTGTTGTAGTAGCGCGTGGGGATTCGCAGCCTGTTCCACCGCGCCTCGTCGAGATTGCCGATTGGGTGGTACTTCTTCGACGCGAAGCCGAAGAGCCAGTGACCTGAAGGATAGCTCGGGATGTGCGCCTGGTAGACGGTGGAGACCTTGAATTCCATCGCAATATGCCTGTGCGCGTCGCGAACCGACTTCTGGTGCGCTGCGTAGAACGGCGACTCGTGCTGGTTGATGAGGATGCCGTCCTCGCGCAGCGCCTTGAAGCAAGTGCCGTAGAACTCGCGCGTGAAAAGGCCTTCTGCGGGACCGTAGGGGTCTGACGAGTCGACGATCACGAGGTCGTATTCGTCCTTCTTGCCGCGGACATACCTAAGCCCTTCTTCGAACCAGACCGAGACGCGCTTGTCCTTTAGTTTCGACGAGACGAAGGGAAGAAACTTCTTGGAGAGAAGCACGACGTCCTTGTCGACTTCGACGAGGTCGATCGACTCGATAGAGCGGTACTTCGTGAGTTCGCGCACCGTGCCACCATCGCCGCCGCCTATCACGAGGACGTTCCGCACTCGCGGATGGACGGCCATCGGCACGTGTGCGAGCATCTCGTGGTAGATGAACTCGTCCTTCTCGGTGATCATGAGACCGCCGTCGAGGACAAGCACACGCCCGTAGGCGGGAGTGTCGAGAATGTCGATCTGCTGGACGGCGCTCCGCTTCGAGGCGATCTGCTCGATCGTCTTCATCGAGAATCTAACGTCCTTCGTGTGTTCGTCGGTATACCAGAGTTCAGTCTGCATTTGCGTTCCCTCAGGCGAGGACGTTGATGTAGTCGAGGTTCATGTCCTCGGTACCAGTCATGAAGCAGCCCTTCTCCTTCGCGAAGAGAATGTGCGCAAGGACGTCGGCCGTGATTCGCTCGCCAGGCGCGACAATCGGGATGCCGGGCGGATAGCTCATCACGAACTCTCCAGCGACAAGTCCCGTAGACTCGCGCATGGGAACGCGACGCTTCTTCGCGTAGAACGCCTCCTGCGGCGGCATCACGATTTCGGGGTCGATGTATTCGTGGTCGAAAAGTCCGATGGGGCTCTTCTCCCGCAGACGCTTGATCTCCTCAAGCGCAGAGATAAGGCGTTCGATGTCCATCATGCGGTCGCCGCACGAGATAATCGCAAGGAGATTGCCAATGTCACCGAACTCGATCTGTATGCCGTAGTCGTCGCGCAAGTAGTCGTAGACCTCGATGCCGGCAAGGCCGATGTCACGAGTGTGGACGGAAAGCTTGGTGCGGTCGAACGCAAATACCGTGTCGCCATCCACGAGCTCGGGGCCGAATGCATAATAACCGCCGAGGGCGTTTATTTCCTCGCGCGCATAGTCGGCGAAGTCCATCGTCTTCTGGTACATCGCACGACCCTTGAAAAAGAGGTTTCTGCGGGCGATGTCGAGCGACGAAAGCAAAAGATAAGAAGCGGAAGTCGACTGCGTGAGCGTGATGACCTGGCGCACATAGTCGGGATTCACGGGACGACGCGTCAGCAGAACTGAGCTTTGCGTAAGCGAGCCGCCTGTTTTGTGGATGGACGCTGCCGCCATGTCGCACCCGGCAGCCATCGCGGATATAGGCAGATCCTCGTGAAAATAGAAATGCGTACCGTGCGCCTCGTCTGCGAGGACGAGCATCCCCGCCTTGTGCGCGATCTCGACGATGCGCTTAAGGTCTGAGCAGATGCCGTAGTAAGTCGGATTGTTGACGAGAATCGCTTTTGCCGACGGATGCGCGGCTATCGCCTTCTCGACGTCGGCGACGCTCATGCCAAGCGGAATGCCGAGGCGGCGGTTGATGCCGGGATTGACGTAGATCGGCACCGCGCCGCAGACGACGAGCGCGTTGATGGCGCTCCTATGTACGTTGCGCGGCAGGATGATCTCGTCGCCGACGGAGCAGGTCGACATTATCATCGCCTGCACCGCCGAAGTGGTGCCGTTTACCATGAAAAACGCATCATCCGCGCCGAAAGCCTCGGCCGCGAACTGCTGCGCTTCCTTGATGACGGAGACCGGATGCCCGAGGTTGTCGAGCGGCTTCATAGAGTTGACGTCCATGGCGAGAGCTCTCTCGCCAAGGTATTCGGTCAGCTCAGGATTGCCTCGCCCGCTCTTGTGCGCGGGAACGTCGAAGTGCGCAAGTCGGTTTATGCGCTGGCGGTCGAGAGCATCCGCCAGCGGAGTTTGCCGCTGGCGGACTTTCAGTTCGTCTACCGCCCCCCCGGACGAATTTCTTGCCATCTACCTACTTGAAGTAGCGGTTGTAGAGACCCTGGAACGCCTTGCCGTGGCGCGCCTCGTCCTTCGCCATCTCGTGGACGGTGTCGTGAATCGCGTCGTAGCCGAGCTCCTTCGCGCGCTTGGCGATGGCGAGCTTGCCGGCAGTCGCGCCGCACTCGGCCTCCATGCGGCGACGGAGGTTCTCCTTGGTGGAGTCCGTCACGATGTCGATCGTCTTGCCGAGGAGCTCGGCGAACTTCGCGGCGTGCTCGGCCTCCTCGAACGCGATGCGCTTGTATGCCTCGGCGACCTCGGGATAGCCCTCGCGGTCGGCCTGTCGAGACATGGCGAGGTACATGCCGACTTCGCAGCACTCGCCGTTGAAATGATCCTTGAGCCCCTGCGTGACCTCGGCATCGTCGACGATGCCGTCACCGACATGGTGCTCAGCGACGAACTCAAGGCCGCCGCCCTGCTTAAGGAACTTCGCTCCCGGAACGCCGCACTGGGGGCACTTCTCCGGAGGATTCTCGCCTTCGTACACATACCCGCAAACGGGGCAAACCCACTTAGCCATGTCGTTGTCTCCTTTTAGTTGTTGTTGATGCCGTGAACTTTACCACATTTCAGCCATCCGTGTCAATCCTGCAGAAGCAAGTTACAGGGTTTAATCATCAGCTGCGAGCATTCTTCAACCTAAATAACCACATCAGGTCTTCCAGCCGTTCCGACTTCGGTCAACGGCGGGGCCTGTCGTCGAGGATTGCGCGCGCCGCCTCCTCGCCGACTCGCGAGCCGATGTTCCCGAGGAACGCGGACCCAGCCGCGCCGACCGCGGTGCCGACGATGCTCTTGATGCGCGTCTTCCAGCTATTCTGATCCTGCGCTACGGCCTCCTGCTCGGCTGCCGCGAGCTTCTGAGCCTGCGCCTGCATCGCGGCGGCCTCTGCAGCGGCGGCAGCCTGCTTCTTCGCATTGTATTCCTCGTCCGCGATACGCCGCTCGCTCTGGACCTGGGCCATACCGGCCTCGGCCTCCGCAAGCGCCTTCCGCCTGCGCTCCTTTCGCGCTGTGCCGAAAGTCTGCAACACGCTGCCACCGTCGTCCGGCGCCTCGACAAACGTCCCGGCTTCCGCCTCCGCGTCCCGGAGAGGGTTGCGCTTTTTCTTTTTCTTCGGCTTGCGTACGTCGGCTGATTCTGCCGCCGCGCCAGACGCAGTCGATGGCTTCGATGGTTCCGAGTCGCGCGCAAGCCAAGCCTCAAGCGGCGGAACTTCGCCTTTCCCGCGAAGTCTCAGCCACGACTGCACATCGCCAAGAAATTTGCCAGCCGCAGCGATATCGGAGACAAGAACTCCGTTCGCGACCTCAGCGCGCAGTTTCGCGTAGTCCGACGGATTCGCACGCACGGCGTCGACAAAAGAAGCAAAAGCGGACTGAGCCTCGCCTGCGTCCGCGAACGCAGCGACGAGCCCCTCCCGGGCGGCGGCAAACATATCCGAACGAAAATCGCCGGCCGCGTCCGAGACCTCGTCGATATCCGACATCTTCTGCGCCTCGGCAACCACCTGGCCCGCGAGCTCCATGCGCATGAGCGCCGACATCATCGCCACGTCGCGCTGCCCGCAGAAAGCCGACAGGACCGCGACAAGGAATGATAGATGCAAAATGAATATCTTCCGCATACGGCCACCTCACTCTTCTTCGTCGTCGGCTGGCTTCGGAGCGTTAACCACACGGATGTTGAGGAGCGTGGGCTTGATCTCGACGATCTGGACCTTGAGATCCTCTGGCGGATTTATGACGAGCTCTTCGGCAAGCTCCTCGGCAGGGATGAACGACTCGACCTTGAAGATCGCGACGCCCTGGGCATAGCTCTTCTGGACGACGGACTCGATCTCCTTCTTCATGCCCTTGAGGCGCGTTCGCGTCTCCTTGAGCTTCCATATCTGGTCCATTCCGCCAACCGTGATCTCGATTGACGTGCGCTTCTCCTGCGCAGTGCCCTTGCCTTCGGGATTCTCCCACTTCGAGATCAGCGTCGGGATGATCGCGTCCAGCGCCTTCGCGCCGGCCGCCTTCAGAGCCTTCGAAGAGCCCGTGATGTCGTCCATCGCCACGACCGTCGCCGTCTCGGACGCAGACGCCATGTTGACCGCGTTGTCGACCCGGAC
>JAFYQC010000056.1 GCA_017547265.1 Kiritimatiellia bacterium
CAGGTTATGAACATCCTTCCCTCCTTCTCCCCCTACCCCTCATCCTCCTTGCCTCTAACAACAACCGATACAAAAGGCAGTGCCCTGGACAACGAACAGAAAAAGTCAAAGATTATGGTTGCTGAACGAAGTGAGCCGCGTAAGCGGTTGCTAAAGGGGTGTGCGTCAAAATCGGGTCGCTTCCGTCTTTTGCGTCGTCGCTTCGCATGCCGCCGAAACACACCCTCCGCGTCCGCGACCATCGGCTCTCTGGCCTCTGCGCTTCGCTTTCCAGCCAAAAATAGCGGCGGAGCGAAGTTGGCGGTGGAGCGAAGGTCCGAGCGAGGGGATTCGGCGTATTCGCCGAGGTTCCGCGAGGAGGAGCTTTCGGACGCCGCTAACTTCGTTATTTACTCAAGATCTCTTCGCGAACGTTTTTCGGGGCGAGTTCGAACTGGTCGGTCTCCATCGAGTACGAGGCGCGGCCCTTCGTGAGCGAGCGTATCGCAGTCGCGTAGCCGAACATCGACGCAAGCGGAACGCGGGCGTTGACGACCTGAAGATCTCCCTTCATGTCCATGCTGAGCACCGTTCCGCGGCGTCCATTGAGATCGCCAAGGACTTCGCCCACCGACTCGGGCGGTGTCGTGATCTCGAGCTTCATGATCGGCTCGAGGAACTCGGGCGCCGCTGCCTCGGCAGCTTCGCGGAAGCCCATCATCGCCGCCGAGCGGAACGCCACTTCGTCGGAAACCTCAGGGTCGAAAAGCGCTGCCGAAAGGCACGTCACCTCAATGTCCGTCATTGGATAGCGCGCAAGGACGCCAGTGACAACACCGTCCTCGAGCCCCTGCTTCACGCAATCCTGCAGGCGCTTCTCGGCGACGAGGTTCACGAAGTCGCGCGAGAGATCGACCTTCACGCCCTTGCCGCGCTCAAGCGGTTTCACTTCGATCTTGAGCGTCACCGCGTGACGCTTGCCGCCGAGCTCGCGGTCGAAGGTGAACTCCTTCACCGCGCCCTTCGTCACCGTCTCGCAATAGCTCACCATCGGCCGGCCTACATTCGCCGCGCACTTGAACTCGCGCTTCAGGCGGTCGACGAGAATCTCGAGGTGAAGCTCGCCCATACCAGAAAGAATCGTCTGCCCAGTCTCCTCGTCCTCGCGGAACTGGCACGTCGGATCCTCCGCGGCGAGAGACTTCATCGACTCGACGAGCTTGTCCTTGTCAGCGGAACTCTTGGGCTCAATCGCCATGAACATCACCGGCTGGGGAGCCACGATGCGCTCGAGGTGGCACGGCTTCATTTCCGAGCAAAGCGTATCGCCCGTCGTGACTTCCTTGAGGCCCACGATTGCGCCGATGTCACCAGCGCGAAGTTCGTCGACCTCGGTGCGGTCGTCTGCGAAGAGACGCACGATCTTCATTATGCGCTCGCGCTTCTTCGTGCGCGGATTGTAGGCGTTAGCGCCCTTCTTGAGAACGCCGCCGTAAACGCGGACGAAGAAGAGACGCCCGACGAAAGGATCGGTCGCGATCTTGAAGACGAGCGAAGTAAGAAGCTCCGAGTCCTCCTGCTTGCGCGTCACCTTCTCGCCGCTCTTGAGGTCGGTCGCCTCGACTGGCAGGCGGTCCGTCGGCGCGGGAAGGTAGGCGCAGATCGCATCGAGAAGCGGCTGCACGCCCTTGTTCTTGAAGGAGCTGCCGCAGAGAACAGGAACAAACGCGCCAGAGATTGTCGCGCGGCGGATTGCGGGCACGAGTTCCTCGGGCGTAAGGTCGCCCTTCTCGAGAAACGCCTCCATCACGCCTTCGTCGACGTCTGCGACTTTCTCGACGAGTTCAGCGCGCGCAAGCTCGACCTCGTCCTTCATCTCGGCGGGAATCTCGCCGACCGTGAAGGTCTGACCCTGGTCCGCGTCATCGCCTGCCCATGTCACCGACTTCATGTTGACGAGATCGACGACGCCCTTGAAACCGTCCTCGCGGCCAATCGGGAGCTCTATCGGGCAGGCGTTCGCCTTCAGCTTGTCCCTGAGTTCGCCTACGACGCGCGCGAAGTCTGCGCCCATACGGTCCATCTTGTTGACGAAAGCGATTCGCGGAACGTTGTATCGGTTTGCCTGGCGCCAGACGGTCTCGGACTGCGGCTGCACGCCGCCGACCGCGCAGAAGACGCACACCGCGCCGTCGAGGACGCGGAGCGAGCGCTCGACTTCCATCGTGAAGTCGACGTGTCCGGGGGTGTCGATGATGTTGATGTCGTGGCCGTTCCACTGGCAGGAGATCGCGGCGGACTGGATCGTTATGCCGTGTTCCTTCTCCTGGATCATGAAGTCCGTCGTCGTGTTTGCGTCGTGGACATCGCCGGCGTGGTGTATCTTGCCGGTGTAGAGGAGGATGCGCTCGGTAGTCGTCGTCTTGCCCGCGTCGATGTGGGCGACGATGCCGATGTTGCGTACATTCGATAGCTCGGAACTCATAGGTTGGTTATTATACCATATTGCAGCGCAGCAGACAGGCGCGATTCCACTTGCTCCGCGGCAAATCCGCCGCGGCAACAACGCGCAAACAGGCTTTTTACAACGGTTCCGTGGGGTCTATCCCCAACTGTTAGAGTCAACTAGCGCCTGATAGCGTTAGGGCGCGGACGCGGAGGGGGTGTTTCGGCGGCATGCGAAGCGACGACGAAAAAGACGGAAGCGACCCGATTTTGACGCGCCGCCATTTTGCCGAGAGGCTAGGTGGCACGGGCAAAATGTAAAAGGCCGCAAAATCGATGTCGCCACCGGCTTTTTCGCCGGAGTTTTGCCGCGTATTCGCGCCAAAACTAGCGAGCCCTAAGCCGAAACTCGCCCCTCCGCGGACGCGCTACCACTACACATCTAGCGATCGGGCGCAGGCCTCTCTCTACTTTGCGCCGAAGGGCTTGGGCTGGGTCCAGCGGTTGACGAGCGGGCAGAGCGCGTTCATGATGAGAATCGCGAACGAACAGCCCTCAGGATAGGAACCGAACTGGCGAATAAGCATGCAGAGAAGTCCGCAGCCAAAACCGAAAATCAGCTTGCCCTTCGCGGTGATCGGGCTCGTAACATAGTCCGTCGCCATGAAGCAGGCGCCGATCATCACGCCGCCAGTCAGCACCTGCATCGTCGCAGGGGCTCCGCCTGCAATCAGCGAATAGACGAAGACAGTCGCGATAAACGCGACAGGTATGTGCCATGTTATCACCTTGCGCCACAGCAGATACACAGCGCCGATCGCGAGCGCCGCAGCAGACACTTCGCCAATGCAGCCAGGCATATTGCCGACAAACATGTCGCAAAGCGAAGGAACGCCCTTGCACGCGGCGTTGCAAAGCCCATGGGGAGACGCAGACGCCGTCGCCTCGGCAACGAACCAAGTCTTCATCACCGCGAGAGGCGTCGCAGTCGTCGCGGCCTCGGGAGTCTTCCACCAAAACGGCTTGAGCCAAGTGGTCATCGGGCCGGTGAAGGAAATGAGCATGAACGCACGCGCGGCAAGCGCGGGGTTGAACGGATTCATGCCAAGACCGCCAAACACCTGCTTCGCGATGGCGATAGCGAAGACCGAGCCGACTGCGGCCATCCAAAGCGGAATCCCCGCAGGAAGGTTGAGAGCGAGAAGAAGACCCGTCAACACCGCCGAAAGGTCGCCTATCGTGCTCTCGCGCTTCATCGCCATTCGGCAGAGCGCTTCAGTCACAATGCACGTCGAGACGCACACGGCAATCGTCCACACGGCCGGCATGCCGAAGAAGTAAATACCCATCGCGGTCGTCGGGAGAAGCGCGATTATGACGTCGAGCATGATGCGCGAGACGCTCGCGTTTGCATGCGCGTGGGGAGACGAACTCAATATGTAATGTTCCGCTGTTTCTTTCGGCTTCATCGTATTCTCCTTAAAACCACCAAACTACCAAACCACCTAACCACCAAACTATTTCCCCGCCGCTGCCTGGGCCTTTGCCTTCTCCGCCGCGATGCGCGCGCGGATCGAATTCTTCGCGCGGCGGCAGCTCTGGGTGATCGTGCGGTATGCCGGGCAGCCGAAGCTGCACGCGCCGCACTCGATGCAGTCCATCACGCTCGCGTCCTCGGCGGCCTTGATGTCGTTCGCGTCTACGGCCTTCGAGATGAGCGCCGGGTTCAAGTTCATCGGGCACGCCCTGAGGCAGCGCCCGCAGTTGATGCATGCGCCCGACGCATACTGGAAGACCTTCTTCTTGGAGAGCAAGAGCAAGCCCGACGTCGTCTTGGTCGTGCCGATCTCAAGCGTCGATACGGCGAAGCCCATCATCGTGCCGCCGGAGATAACCTTCGCGGGCGGTTCCTTCTCGCCACCGCAGAACGCGACGAGGTCGGCGTATTTCGTGCCGCTCGGCGCAAGGATGTTCTTGGGCTCAACAACCGCATCGCCGGAAACAGTAGTGACGCGCTCGAGAAGCGGCTCGCCCTTCTCAACGGCATCGGCAATCGCAGCGACAGTGCCGACGTTCTCAACGACGCACCCGACATCGATCGGGAGCGCAGGCGGCTCGGGAACAACACGCCCGACCGTAGCGTAAATCTGATGCTTTTCACTGCCCTGCGGATAGAGAACAGGAAGGACGACGATTTCTACGTTGCCCTCGATGTCGGCAAACGCCTTCTCCATCGCAGCAATCGCCTCGGGCTTGTTCGCCTCGATAGCGATCCTCACTGCAGGGCCACCGAGAATCTTACGCATTATCTCGACGCCGAGACGGATGCGGTCGGCGCGCTCGAGCATCACGCGGAAGTCGGCAGTCAGATACGGCTCGCACTCCGCGCCGTTGAGGATGAGATATTCGCAGCGCTTCCCGGGCGGAGGGTTAAGTTTGACGGACGTCGGGAAGCCCGCGCCGCCCATACCGCATATTCCCGCTTCCTCGACGCGCTTCAAGAGCTCTTCGCGCGTCGCAGTCTTCCAGTCAAGCGGAGGAAGGATCGGAGTGGATGAGTTGGTGGGTGGGGGAGTGGGTGAGTTGGTGTCAGGCGCAGGCTCCGGCGTGGCCGTAGTATCAAGAATCACCGCATCGGCCTTGCCACCCGCAGGGCCAAGACGCTTCTCGACGGCCTTGACCTTACCATCGGCCGGCGCGCGGACGCACACCGAAATAAAACCGTTTTTCTCGCCGATAACCTGGCCGCGCTTCACAAAGTCGCCCGGCTTGACGAGGCACTTCGCAGGCGCGCCGAGGTGCTGCGACATCGAGACTACGAGCTCGGCGGGAAGCGGAAGCTTCTCTATCGCCTTGTCACGCGCTAGTTCCTTGTTGTAGTCGGGGTGAACCCCGCCTTTGAAATGAAAAGGTGATTTTACAGTCTTCACTAGTATTCCCTTCCAGCCGCAAAGGAGCGAACTGCAGGGGTATTATAGCAAATCCGCGGCTATTTGTGGCGAAATAGCACTTACTTTTACTCGTAATGCGTCCACATCCGAAGCACCTTGACAACATGGATATCTGGCAGGACCTGATACACCAACCGGTGCTGGATGTTGATTCGCCGCGAAATCGCTCCTTTGAGGTTCCCGACGAGAACTTCATATGGCGGAGGAGTCTGAAACGGGTTTGACGCGAGAATCCCAAGAAGCCGCTCGACATTCGGGCGCAACCCCGACGACGAAATCTTTTTTGCGTCCTTCTGTGCCTGCTTCGTATAAACGAGCGACCAACTCACCACTTCAACTCCGTAGTGCACTTTGACACAGGCGTTTTCATCCCCTCCACAATGGAATCCGCAAGCCCTGGAAAGCTGTTGAGATAGAGCGATTCCTGGATGGCATTCCAGTCCTCCATTGAAATCAGGACGGCCTTGTTGCGCTTGCCGACGATGCAATAGCCACGATGTTCGTTGGCGATTTCGTCCACAAGCCCAAAAAGGTTCTTTCGAGCATCAGTGACTGTCAATACTGGCATAGCGCTCCTTCTGGTGATAAGACACGAGTATAGTACCATTTTGCGTACCACATGTCAATGCGCCCTTCAGGGACATGAATTTTTTTAATGTGAAACGGCGCATTTGCCGCGCGCCATCCACGCAAGGATCGCGTAGCCGCGTCACGTTCGTTATCTTTCCCGCGACGCCTGAACAGCATGCCAATTGCAATTTCGTCCGCACTGTAATCTCATTTCGCCAACCCGAACCTGGCATTGCGATGGGGCCGCAACCGCAAACGGCCTGAAACATCAGCGTTTCTCGGGGCCTGCCGCTTCCAATTGATTAAAGACGAGCACAATCCCTCAAGAACGCGGACGGCGCGACTGGCGGCACCGGAGAAGCGGCGAAATGCGCAACGTTCCGCGTGACAATCGCCTCGCACTTTTTCGCCAGCGCAGACGACGCCACGACCGCATCTTCGAAATCGTCCACATCGCCGTTTCGCGCAGTCCTGAATTCCTCTGCACCGCACCGCGCGACCTTGAAAACGGAAAGAACCCAGTCGACGGCCTTGTCCGCAAGAGTCTTTCCCCCTCGCTTGCGCACAATATAGTAGATTGTCGTAAGTGCGTGCGACGGGACAAAGCCGACAATCTTTCCCTCTGCGCACAACGCGCAGACTCCGGCAGACGCAGCCACCCATTCAGCTCTGTTTTCGAGAACGTCGAGAATGACGTTCAAATCGACCATGACGCGCCTTTTCATGCATAGCGCTCCATGAGATGATCATGGTACTCGTCAATCGCCTCGCGGTCGTCCGACGGAATGATACCCACCATGTCGCGGACGCTGTCCGGCAACTGCCCGGTCGCGGGCAAAGATTCCTTCAGCCGCTTGAAATACCCGACGACAAGGTCCGTAAGCGTCATGTCGCGCTTTTTTGCATAATCCCTTGCAAACATAAGGTATTCGCCTGGAAGTCTCATAGTCAAACGTGCGTCGTTCATGCCCTGCTCCTTTCTCAAGCAATCGTCATGTCGCACATTTTATCACACATTGTGCGACAAAGTCAACTGCAAGAACTTACTCATACAAGGCTTTTGCTAAAACCGTTCCGTCACGTTCGTTATCTTTCCCGTGACACCAGAACAGCATACCGACCAAAATTTCGTCCGCACCGTAATCTCATTTCGCCGACCCACACTTGGCATTGCGATGGGGCTGCAACCGCAAACGGCCTGAAACATCAGCGTTTCTTGGGGCCCTCGCAAATTCCTTCCGCTATTAGTTCTGCCGAGCTTCGCTTGGCGTACCTGTATCAATATGCCCTTTGATTCCTTTGATTCCCCGCAACGGCGCGTCGCCTTCCTTCGACTATTCCATGTTGCCGTATTCGACGGGGAACCAAGTACGATAGAAGTTGGCGCGTGTCCAAGTGTTGCCAGCTGAGGCATAGTCGCAGAAGAAAACGGTCGAGGGGTTGATTGCCTCGGGATTCTCCGTGTGGGAACCAATCGGCAACGTCGCCGAGAACGCCATCCAGATGTCATCCGAGGGTGTACGCACGGGCATAAACGACGCCATGGCCTCGCCATCCTTGATGCCGCGCCTGAAAGGTTCTGTCAAGTCGCCGTCTCCAAAGCGACTGTCGCGGGCGAGCAGAACCGGGCCACGAGTAAACGCAATATGGTGGTCGAGCGTGTGGGCGACAACCGGCATGTCGAACTTGACTTCAACAATGTCGCCAAGCTTCCAGTCGCGGTCAATCGTGAAATAGCGCCCTGCCGCGACGCCATCAAGCGCATTGCCGTTCAGCTTCACTTCCGTATTCGCGCTCCAAGCGGGTATGCGCAGACGCACAGGTGCCGCGCCCTCGGTGTGGCTGACGATCCTGCCATAATCCGTGCGGGGATAGAGCGAATACATGTCAAACGCAACCTTGCGACCGTTGGAAAGCTCGCCCTTCACAAGCGATGACGAATAGAAGTTGAACGTCGCCGCGTCGCCGCGTGTCGTGAAAAGCTCCTTGAGGAAACAAAGGAATCCGCGTGGCC
>JAFYQC010000057.1 GCA_017547265.1 Kiritimatiellia bacterium
AAAATCTGGCCCGGGTCCTCGGGGTCTAGGTGGAAGAGGTCGAGCTCGGTGCCGAGACGCCTGTGGTCGCGGCGCTTCGCCTCCTCGGCGCGAGCGACGATCTCGTCAAGCTCGGCTTGGTCCTTAGCGACAATGCCGTAGATGCGCTGGAGCATCTTGTTCTTCTCGTCGCCGCGGTAGTAGCTGCCGGCGACGCGCGTGAGCTTCACAACGCCAATCTGCTTCGAGTGCTCGACATGAGGGCCACGGCACATCTCGACATACTCTCCGACCGCATAGGTTGAAATCGCGACGCCGTCAGCAACGACGTCTGCAAGGCGCTCGAGCTTGTACTTCTGCCCCGCGAGAAGCTTCTTCGCCTCGTCAGCGGAAACTTCCTTCCTGACGAACGGCTCGTCGAGCGCGATCATGCGCGCAATCTCGGCCTCGATCTTAGGGAAGTCCTCGGGCGAAAGGCGGTGAGGAAGGTCAAAATCGTAGTAGAAGCCGTCGTCTGTCGCAGGCCCGATGTCAACCTGCACGTCTTCAAAAAGGTTCATTACAGCGCGGGCCATCAAGTGTGCCGCGCTGTGCCGACGCTGCTCCAATGTAATCTCTGCCATATCGTTTACCTGTGTTTCTTTCCTGTTGGGAAATAGATATTATACCACAAATAGACGACGATATGGCGGGAACGACTAAAAACAAAAGCGCTGTTCGTCAGTTAGGAAACGCCCCGTCCGCGACTTCCTTGACGTACGCGGCAAATGCGCCGCGCACGACCGGTGCGAGGTCGGCGTACTTCTTGACGAACGACGGCACCTTTTCGTTGAGCCCGAGGAGGTCGTGCATGACGAGCCATTGCGCGTCGCAGACTGGCCCCGCTCCAATGCCGATCGTGACGATCTTGAGCGCGGCAGTTATCTCGGCTGCGAGGTCGGACGGAATGCACTCGAGAGTGACTGCGAACGCACCCGCCTCCTCGACGGCCTTTGCGTCTGCGAGCACCTTCTCGGCGGCCTCGCGCGTCTTGCCCTGCTTCTTAAAGCCGCCGTATTCGTTGACGCTCTGGGGCGTCATGCCGACATGCGCAAGGACCGGTATCCCAGCCGTCGTGAGGCGGCGAATGAGCGAGCACACCGACGCCCCGCCCTCGAGCTTCACCGCTTCTGCGCCCGCCTTGATGATCGCTACGGCGTTCTTCACCGCCTCGTCGTCACCGCACTGGTACGAGCCGAAAGGCATGTCACCTACGACAAGCGCGTCCTTTGTGCCGCGAGCGACAGCGGCCACTGCAGCGACCGTATCGGACATGTTGACGGGGAGAGTCGTCTCGTAGCCGAGGCAGTTCATGCCCTGAGAGTCGCCGACGAGGATGATCGGAGCGCCCGCTTCGTCGGCCAGGCGCGCGAAGCACGCATCGTATGCGGTTACGCAGCCGAGCTTCGTCTTTCCCTTCGCGGCCCTTATGGCCGCAACGTTCCACTTCTTCATTTCCCCTTCTCCTTGTCCTTGTCCGCATCGGCATCCGGCTCGACGTGTATCTTGACCAT
This sequence comes from Kiritimatiellia bacterium, assembly GCA_017547265.1. Next base: position 1,533 of record JAFYQC010000057.1, read on the forward strand.
GCGCGTCTGCGCGAGATGGCGCACCGCGAACACGAGATCCTTCTTGCCCTTGACCTTCGCGGCAAAGTCCTTCGCGCTAGTCACCTTCTCGCCGTTCACCTCGGTGACAAGCTCATGCTCGTCGAGCCCTGCGACATCGGCGGGAGAACCCGGCTTCACCTTGGCGATCACGATGCCAGGCGCCTTCTCGTCGAACTTGAAGAAGCTGCGCACCTCGAACGTCATGTCGCGGACCGAGAGGCCAAGCGTGCGGTTGCGGGCCTTAGGCGCGTTCTTGTAGTGGACGGGCGCGGGCTCGAGAACTACCGGGGTCTCGCAGCGCTTGCCATCGCGCGCATACACGATCGTCACCTTCGCGCCGGCGCCGAACTCCGTCATGAGCGTGTTGAGGGAGTTCTCCACTTCCGGCCACGGAGCGGACGACGAATACGAATAGTCGTAGTCCGCCTCGAGCGAACGCTCGCGTTCGCTTCCGCGCCTGACAGCGAGCAGTATGTCGCCGACCTGGAGCCCCGCCTTCGCCGCTGGCGAATCGGGATAAACTTCCGTCACGTAGGGGGGCCTCGAATACTCCTTTATGAAACTCTGCGCCTTCTTCTCGCGCGCGAGGGCGTCAGTGAGGCGCACCGCCTCAGTGCCGAGCCAGACGAAGCGGTTGCGCTCCTCTTCCTTGCGCGGCATGAACTCCGGATTGAAACATTCGCCAGCGATGAAGCGCGAGAGATCAGCCATCGTCACCGGCTCCGTGTCGTGCCTCGACCAGCGGCTTGAAGAGAACCTGCGACAAAGGGATAACACGGCGACATTCCCGTCGTCGTCGAGGACAAACGCCTTGAAGCTGCCAGTCGGCATGTCGTCGTCATCGTCGTCGTCGCCGCGCATGCCCGAGCGCCATTCCCCGATGAAGGGAACGAAGCCAGCGCCACGCACGAACTTGACGCCCGAAAAGCGACGGCGCGTCGCGGTCGTGACGACATGCCCGTTTTCGTTCTCGGCGACCATCACCCAGGCAACGCGGTTGTCGAAGTCATCGGGCGCGCCCTTCGCCACCGTGAGGGGAGTGGCCTTGTCCTTGAAGCCCTCTGGTATGTCGAACACAATCGCGTTCCACTCTGCAATCGCACCGGCAAATACGAGATTCGTCTTAGAGCCGTCGGGGAACGTCGCCTCTACCTTGCCGAGACGGGATATCTTCTCGCCGTTGAGATCGGACGGAACGAGTACGCGCCCCTCGATAGCGAAGCCAAGCGCGTCAATCTCGTTGTTGCCGCCGTCATCGTCGTAGCGAGAATAGCGGCGCGAGGCATTCTCCTTGTCTATGGGATTGAGGTGGATCACGATGCCGAGCGTCGCCGCCGCGAGGCGGTCTTCCATGCGCTTCGCCGACTTTTCGTATTCGTCTGCGGGGAGCCGAGTCCACTCCGCCGGCGGAACATAGTCGAACTTGCCGTCCTGCATCTCGAAGCGCGAGCCGAAGTCGAGCCACACGGGATTGCGGTCCTTGTCGACATAGAGGGCGTTCGCGACGCCCTTCCTGAACACGCGACCGGTCGACGCCACCACGATTACGGAGTCGTTCGTACCGACGCCAGCGGACGAAACGGTAAGCGTGTCGCCGTTCCACTTCCAGACGAGCTTCTCGACGGGATCGCCCTTCTGGAACGCGAGCGGTGTGACGCCCTTGACTGGACGTTCAGCCTTGAGCAGCACCGCGTCGGGATTCACGAAGCGCCCGATTTCCTTGGCGGGAACCTTGTCACCCCCGAAGCACACCTCGATGCGGTCGAGGTGCTTTTCGCGGACGAGGGGATCCGCAACGATGAACTCGTCCTCGGAAATTGCAAACGCCGGGAAGCGCTTCGGCTTCGCAAGTTCGGATATCTCGTCGCCCCTCCCGCGCTCGTCCTTCTTGTACCAATAGGCGGCGAGAGCGACGGAGGAAAGCTTGTCAGACGGAACTGCTGCGGCGAGCAGCGACGCGGCCAATACGGAAAGCATGTCTCAGTCCTCCTCTTCTGTATCTTCTGTGTAGTCGAGGACGAGCGTCGTGCGCCGACCTCTCCTCATGACGACGAACGGCAGTCGCGTCTTCTCCTCGAGCTTCGCGATGGAATCCTCGTAGACGGCCTTTACCTCCGCGACGGTCTTGACCGGCTTCCCGCCGATCGAGACGATTATGTCGCTCTCACGGAAGCCGCAGGAATCGGCGTTGCCGTCCCACGCAAGTCCAGAGACATAGACGCCGCCTTCGGGCGCGAAGAAGATGAGGTCGGGGTTGTAGAAGCGGTTGATCTCCTTCGCGGTGAGGCCCCAGCGCTCGCACGCGAACTCCTCGCCCTCGACGCGACCCTTCTCCGTCGGCGCGACGGCAATCTCGACATCCTTCCCGTCGCGGACGACCTTGAATTTGCAGGGCTTCTCGAACTCCCTACGTCCAAGATGGCGCTCGATTGCGGGAATGTCCTCCCAGAACCGCGCCGTCGTCTTCTCGCCGTCGACAGAGAGCAGCAGGTCGTTCGACTTAAGACCCGCCTTCTCCGCGGGCGAACCCGGCTCCACGTCGGCGACAAGAGCGCCTTCCTTCGCATCGAAACGTATGTTGCGCTTGAAGTCCTCGAGCGGCTGGAGCTTGAACCCGAACCACGCCCAGTGCGCCTCGCCGTACTTCCTGAGGTCGGGCAGTATCTCTAGAATCGTCTCGGAAGGAATCGTGAACGCCTGGTCTCCAAAAAGATTGCCGCGCGCATTGAGCCCAACGACGTGACCGTCTGTGTCGACGAGAGGTCCGCCCGAGTTGCCGGGCGAGATCGCTGCGTCTGTCTGGTACCAAAGCGTGTAGTCTCCGCAGTCCTCGAGGAAGCGGTCGTTGCACGAGACGATGCCCATCGAAACCGAACGCGCGAGACCCCACGGCGCGCCCATGGCGAGCACGACTTCACCGACCTCAAGTCGGCGCGGCGAAAGCGCCGCGACGGGAACGTCCGTTCCCTCGGGAATATCGAGCTTCAGGAGCGCGATGTCGAGGTCCTTGTCCTTGCCGAGCACCTTGGCAGTGAACGAACGTCCGTCTGCGAGCTGGCAGCGTATCTCGCTCGTCTTGTCGACGACATGGTGGTTGGTCAGCACCTCGCCGTCCTTCGAGACTACTACGCCCGATCCCGACGCAACACCCTTGCGGTTGCGGCCTGACTCGGTGTCGTTGTAGATTACGCGAATGAAGACTACCGCAGGCGCGACTGCGGCCTTTGCCTCGGATACGACTTGCCTAAAGTCTGGCGTCGACGAGATGCAACCCGCCGCGCACAGCAGAAGAGCCGCCGATACGGCCCTCGCGATTTGATTCATTTTCCGTTGTCCTTTCTCAATGGATGTTTCCCCTCGACGGATGGCTCTTCGCCTTCGGGTCCTCAAACTTGAGGAATGTCGCAAACTTCAAGGCCTCGGCTGGAATTTCGTCGCCAGTCGTGTCTGGCATATCCTTTATGTCAGGCGCGACTTCGTGGGTGTGGTGGAACTTCACGACGGGATTCACGATGCGCCGAAGTTCTTCCTTGAGGGCGTCGAGCCCATCGCGAGTCTCGCACGATACGCAGATTGGACTTACGCCGGTCTCCTTTACGAAGCGCTCGAGATTCTCCTTTGCACCCTCGAGGTCGAGCTTGTTGGCGACGACGACGGCAGGCCGCTCCGCAAGCTCGACGGAATACTCGTCGATCTCGCTGCGCAGCACCTCGTAGTCGCGCCACGGCTCACGCCCGTCGACGCCAGCCATGTCGATCACGTAGACTAGGACGCGCGAACGCTCGAGGTGCTTTAGGAACGCAAGCCCGAGCCCAACGCCCTTCGCCGCGCCCTCGATTATACCGGGCACGTCCGCGATGCGAATCTTCGCGTAGTCGTGGTATACGACCGTGCCGACTATCGGGTTCAGGGTCGTGAAAGGATAGCTCGCGATCTTCGGGGTCGCAGCAGAAAGCGACGAGAGGAGCGACGACTTGCCGGCATTGGGGAAACCGAGAAGCCCGACATCCGCTATCGTCTTGAGCTCAAGCCGGAGACGACGCTCCTCTGCGGCGCCGCCAGGAGTGTGCTCGGTTGGCGCCTGGTTCACCGACGACTTGAAATGGACATTGCCAAACCCACCGGCGCCGCCCTTTGCAACGATCGCGGTCTGGCCAGGTTCCGTTATGTCAGCGACAAGAAGCCCAGAGTCGACATCGTACACTTCGGTACCGAGCGGAACAGGCACGATAAGGTCCTTGCCACGCTTTCCGTACATCTTCTGCCCCTGCCCGGCACCGCCGTCCTGCGCGAAGCACTTGGGATCGTAGAAGAGGGAGAGGAGTGAATTCACGTGGTCGGACGCCTTGAACACGACGTCGCCGCCACGACCGCCGTCGCCGCCGTCTGGCCCGCCAAACTCAACAAGGGCCTCGCGCCGGAACGACATCGCGCCATCGCCGCCCTTGCCCGACCTGACAAGAACCTCGACTTGGTCTATGAATGTCTTCGCCTTCATGGACGATATTTTACCATATTCGGCGCAAAACCGCGACGGTGGCAGGCGTCGCAGCTACTTGAGGCCAAGAATGCGCGAAATCGCGCTCGTGACCTTGAACATCGCATTCTCGAAATCATCCTTCTTCGCCGGAACAGTCTCGCTCTCGACGACAGTTTCGCCTTGTTTCAGCGAAACCTCGACTTCGTTCCCCGTGCGGCGGACCGATATCTCGAACTCGACGACCTCCTCCTGCTCCTCGGGCGTCTCTTCGGGCTGCTGTTCCTCGGGCGGCGGTTCCTCGGGCTTTTCCTCGTTCTCCGGCTTCGGCTCGTTCATCTCCTCGAGGATCGTCCTTGCGAGAAGCTCGATCTTGCGCCTTACGCTCGGGAAAAGCGCCTTGTGCTGTTCGGCGGCGTTCGCAGGGCGCTTCGCCTCGTCGGGCCAGAGCGTGTTGAGACGAGACGCCTCCCACGACTCCTCAGTCGCCTGGGTAAGAAGGCCGACGATGGTCTTCAAATCGGGCGTACGCGTCCAAAGCGAATCCTTGCGCTTCTTCGCCTCGGCAAGAACCTGCGCATGGCTTCCATCGACGATGGCGTTCTGCGCGGCGATCGCGCTGCGAGCAATGTCAAACGCCGCGGCCACCTCGGAATCGGCGCGGCTGTCGGCTTCTTCCATCAGCGGCCTGCCCTTCGGCGCGTCCGCGAGAGACTTGAGCGCTCCAAGCGAACGCCACTCCTTGACCGACTTCGCGTAGTCGCTTCTCGCCGTCACGTCGTCCGCGAGATCAGCGGGCGGGAACCATGTTCCGTCCGCAAGCGTGGGCCATGTGTCGTCTGCCTGGCGCTTCGCCGCAGTCGCGCGCGCCTCGCGCCACTTTGGAAGGACCTCTTTCTTCACCTTCGCCTCGGCGGCCTTCTGGATCCGCTCGCCACCAAGACGCGAGGCAAGGTATTCCCTCAGTTCGTCGCGCTCCGACTGCGGCGCGTCGTTGCAAGCACCGTCGAGAGCCCGAGCGAGAAGCGCCGTGGAATAGCGGGTCGCAAAGATTTTTTCGCTCTCCGCTTGCTTCACATGCTTCTGCGGCGCCTCGACGATCTCCTTGAGTATCGAATCGACATCGACTTCGACATTCGTTGCTTCCATCTTCTTCTCGAGACGGTCAAGTGTGCGGCGCTCGACTGCTGGCCCGACTGACTTCTCGAATGTTCCGGCAAACACGCCCCACGCCTTCGACGGATCGTCCGCCTTTTCGCGGCGTTCCTTCACATTCTCCTCGAGACGCGCCTTCAGGTCTGCAGCAAGCTTCGATGGCGCGGCGGTGTCGCACCGCGCGCGCATCAGGTACTCGGCCTGGCGCTTCTGCTCGTGGCGAGCGTCCTTTATGACTGGCTCAACCATGCGCTCGCTGATGAACTGGCGGTTCTCGGAGAAGACGACCGTCTTCTGCTCGTCAAGGATGCGCTTTTGCATCTGCTCGCGAAGTTCCCAGTCCTCCTTCTCGTCGAATTCCGCTTCCGTCGGGCGAGTGGCGGCAACAATCGTCTTCGCCTGCGCCTCGACTGCGGCCTTACGCTCTGCGGCAAACGCGGAGGCAAAATGCTTGTTTGCGATTTCGTCGGCCTTGCCTGCGTCCAACTCCACCTTGTCCGACTCTAGGCCAAGCCGTTCGGCGATGGCGCGCGCCTTCGCGGCGAACTGCGCGCGCAGTTCGTCGGCAAAGACTCCACGGCAAAGCGCCTCGGCCTCGGCCGGCTTCTCGAACTTCTTTGGATCGGCGAGCATCGCCTTTTCAAGCGCCCCCGGCGCTGGACCCTTCTCGCGCAACTCCTCACGGGCGCGTGAAAGCGAGATGTCGCGCGCGCCGTCACGCGCCGTCGAGTCGAACTCTGCGTTCCCGGCCGAGAGCGTCGCGGCCAAAATCAATGCAATCATGTTCACGGCAGAACCTCCGCGCCAGTCGCCTCGGCGACAAGCTTAAGCGACCTTGCCTTTAGTGCGTCCGCCAGCGCGCTTGGGTCGGCTATGTCGCCGAGCGCAGACGGGTTTTCGATCCACTGGCGCTGCAGACGCGCGGCAAGAGCGCGCTGAACGCCACGGGCGTCAAGGCGAACATCCTCGACGGAACGCGCAATCTCGTCGTCGAGCCATGTCTTTTCATCATCGGTAAGCGCGGCTTCCTCAAGTTTCGCCTCATTGAGGACGGCAGACTTCCATGCAACGGCGAGCGCGGCCGAATCGCGGTAATCGGCGCATGCAGCAGCCGAACCAGACGCAAACGCGGCTTTCGCCGCAGGCGCGAGCTCGATGCGCCCGCCCTTCACGTGCTCGTCGGCGTCGAAAGAGCGGCGGCCGTCTGTTCCCTGGGTCATTAGAGCGTTAAGCCCGTATTTAACGCGATGGTCCTCGGCGACCTTCTCGAGCGCAAGAACGAGCTTCTGCCTGTTCACTTCAAGGATTTCCTCGGCGCGTTCCTTGCGCGACATCTCAACGAAGATGAAGTAGGCGATCATGAAGACCATAAGTAGCGCGAACACGACCTGGAGAAGAAGCCCCTGCAAGTCGTCGGTCGTCGCCCGACGAGAGGCATCTCCCCCAAGGAGCCGTTTCAACGCAGCGCGGTCAGATTCCGTCATGGCGCGTCCTTATCCCCTGAGCGCCGCGGCAACCCGCGCAAGGCGCGCTTCCGTCTCTACGCGGGCTTCGTCCGCGGCCTTTGCACGGCGTTCGAGCGCTTCGAGTTCTCGCTTGAAGAACTCGACGTATTCCTTCTGGCGCGTTTCGAAAGACTGCTCGTAGTCGGAAAGACGCTTCTCGAAATGCGCGGCATATTCGCCGCGCCGCTTCTCGAATTCCGCAGCGTCGGCTGCGGCCCTTCGCGAAGCTTCCGCCGCGTAGTCGTCGAGGCGCTTGCGAAACTCCGCCTCGAACTCCTGCTGGCGCTTTTCGAACGCATCCGACGCCGCGCCGAGACGCACGACGAGCCGGTCCACTGCCGCCGCAAGATCGCCGTCGTCCGTCTCCGCGAGCCCCGTCTCTTCGAGGAGCCGCGTGAAATACGGCCTTACGAGCGGACGGTCGATGAGAAACACCCAGACGACTGCGGCCAAGGTCGAGAAGAGCGCCGTATGAAGGCACTGCATGAGGTCTGCCATAGTCACCGTGTCGAGCTTGAAGTAGCCGATCACTATGATTCCCCAGAGCGTGCCGAGAAGCCCGAGCGCAACATTCAACTGGTCGGACCCGCGGAAGAACGGGAAGTCGCCAGCGCGAGCACGACGGCGGGCAAGCATCCGCGACAACGAAAGCGTCATGCAGAGGAAGCCGAGCAACGGAATGAACGTCGTCACCGCCGAATAGTCGACGACCGTCCAGTCGAGCCAGGGGAGGAATCCCGACGCCTTTGCCGCGAACGCCGACGAATCACCGCCGGCGGCGATAAACGACGACCACCAGTTGAATATGGCGACAACATTGTTCACGAAGGCAAGCGCACAGAAGACTGTCGCGCAGATGCACGCGAAAAGAAGGACAATGACTTTTTTCATAGTATCCCCGTTGGCATGTCGGACGGTATCGACCAGCTCTCCTTGGAGAAGTCGAACGAGAAAATCCTTATTCCGTCAGGCGCGCAGTTGCGCTTGAACGCCTGCGAGACAAGACGGTAGAGGAACGTGTCGAGCGTGCGTCCGATGAGATCAAGCCCGAAAGTCTTCCCATAGCGCTTCGCCGCGGCGTCGTAGAGCGCCTTGCGGCCAAGGCCGTTCTTGCAGAAATTCCAGATGAAGAAGTCGTGTAGCTCGTAGGGACCGATCTTGTCCTCTGTAACCTGACCCTTCACGAGTTCGGGGCTCACGGGCGTAGCGACGATATCCATGAGCGCCTTCGCCGCCTTCGCCGTTCCCCGTTCCCCATTCCCCGTTCCCCTCTTCTCCGCCCACCACGTGCAGACCTTGCGAACGATTGTCTTCGGAACGCCGGAGTTGACGCCGAACATCGACATGTGGTCGCCGTTGTAGGTGCACCAGCCGAGCGCGATCTCCGACATGTCGCCCGTGCCAAGGACTATTCCGCCGACCATGTTTGCCTTGTCCATCAATATCAACGTACGCATCCTCGCCTGCGAATTCTCGTAGGCGGCGTCGGGCGTCTTTCCGTCGTGCCCGATGTCCTTGAGGTGCTGCCTCACAGACTTCGCGATTGAGATCGTCTCCATCTTCACCCCGAGCCCTTCGCAGAGAAGGTCGGCGTTCGTCTTCGTGCGCTTCGAGGTGCCGAAGCCGGGCATCGTGTAGGCGTGGATGCCGGAGAGAGGAAGCGAAAGCTTCTTAAAAGCGCCGACGGCGACAAGAAGCACGAGCGCGGAGTCAAGGCCTCCCGATACGCCGATAACGACGTCCTTTACGCCGATGCGCTTGAGCCGGAGCGCGAGTCCGTCGACCTGTTTCGCGTAGACTTTCGCGGGATCGCAGGGGAACGGGGCGGACGCCGCGCGCCCCTTCGGAAGCTTCGCGAGACTGCCGAGAGTCCCGCCGCTCTTGATGTATTCCTTAAGACGCTTGTCCATGTAGGAAATTATACCAAAAAGCGGCCTCGCGCGCACACTGATGGGCCCGCCGAATTAGCCGCTGAAAAATCGAAAGGCGTCAGACTGAGCGCCCGACGAGCTTCTCGGCAAGCGCCTTCAGGAACGACGTATCGCCAGGGAGCTCTGCAAGCGCGGCGATTGACGCGGCGGTAGTCTCGCGGACGAGCGCCTCGGTCTTCTCGCGCGAATACGGCGAATCGCCGTCGAGAAGATCGTCTTCGTACTGGAACGCGAGCCCGAGATTTAGCGCAAACGTGCGAAGCTTCTCGACGCTCGCCGCATCGCCGCCACCAGCATAGCCGCCCATCGCCGCCGCCGCGACAAAGAGATCGGCGGTTTTGTGGGTGTAGACAAAGTCTACCAACTCCATGGGCAAGGGTGCGGGGCTGCCAGAAGCCCCGTCCGTTCCATTCACCCTTCCCAAGGGTGCGGGACCGCCCGCAGTCCCGTCCGTTCCACTCTCCCGCTTCAAATCTTCTACCTGTCCCTGCACAACGCCGACACCAGCAGCGCCAAGCGCCGCAACGATTTCGGCGACGTTACGCGGCGCATTTGCCGCGGCCTCGAAGGCAAGCGCCTGCAAAGCGTCGCCGACGAGAATTGCGTTCGCCTCGCCAAACTTAGTCCAGACCGTCGGCTTGCCGCGGCGCTCCGTGTCGTTGTCCATCGCGGGAAGATCGTCGTGGACAAGCGTGTAGTTGTGAAGTAGTTCTATTGCCGCAGCGGGATAGCGCGCGTCTTCCGCGCTCCCGCCGACCGCGACTGCGCTCGCAAGGCAGATGAGCGGACGGATCCTCTTCCCGCCCGTGCCGACGGCATAGCGCATCGCCTCGCTCAACTCCGCAGGGCGCTCCCACGGCTTCGGCAAGACCTCGTCAAGGGTCCGCTCGACTATCTCAAGATACTCCATTGCAGTCCTTTCGGGTTCCACCGCGCAGGCTACCGCTTCTTCATCCCTCCGAGGTTGTAGTCCTGCGGCGGCTGCGGTCTGTCGAGCCCGACGCCCTTCGTCATCAGCCCCTTTAGCTCGTCCAAGTGCGATTTGTAGACGTCGCGCGGATTGCAGCCGTGCTTCTTGCAGATGCTCGCCGCCATGCCGACGACCTCGCCCTGCATGCCATGCGTGCGCATGACACGCGTCGTGCCGAGGGCAACGTGAGTCACCGAGATGTCACGCCCAGCCATGAAGAGGTTCGACACGTTGCGCGAGTAGAAGCAGCGATAGGGGATTGGGTAGCCGTAGTGCGGCGTATGCTTCGCCACCGAGCGAAACGGCTCACCCTCGAAATTGCGCTGGTTGGACGGCATCGGATAGTGCAGGTCGACCGTCCACGTCGTCCAGCACGTGCCGTCGGGATACTTGCGCTCCTCGGTGATGTCCTGCTCGCAGAGGACAATGTCGCCCATCAGACGGCGCGTCTCGCGCTTGCCGGCGACATAGGCGACCCAGACAAGCGAGGCATTCGCGAAGCCGTCCTTCTTCGCGCCAGAGTTCTTGATGTAAGACCAGTTGGAGTAGACGACGAGAAGCCCGTAGTCGCGGACTGTCTCGAAGTCGGTGAGCTGGTCTCGGTTCATGCCCGTCTCCCAGTCCCAATCGCCGCGCATGTTGTACTCGCAATTCGACTCGTTGAACTTGATCATCCACTGCTCGGACGGGAACGACGTCGCCTCGGCGCCCTTCTTCGCGTACCATTGGACGGACGCGCCCATCGTCATCCTGTCGCCCTTCTCTGGTGCGCGGCTCTCGCCCGTCTCGTCCTTACCCTCGCGGCCGAGGCGCCAGTCCGCGCCAGCGAGCGCGCCAACCGTCCCGTCTCCCGTGCAGTCGGCGAAGAGCTGCGCCTCGAAGCGCGTGCGCTCGCCAGTGACGACGTTTACGCCCTCGACGGCGGCTATCCGCTCGCCCTTCTTCGCATCGACCCGGTCTACGAGCGTGTTGAGGAATAGCGAAATGTTCTTCTCGGCCTCGAC